>JBFMDH010000001.1:304902-529644 GCA_040754075.1 Acidobacteriota bacterium | reverse complement strand
GCATCTCATCATCTCCAAAGTTTCGATTTGTGGAAAATGAGATACTACGGAGTCAACCGCGCTTTGGCTATGCTCAAGCGCGGTTATTATTCTATTGGCGGGTCTTAGCATTTATGACCACGCCTCATTTAATTTATAAAGAAACGATGCTGAGTTCATCTTCGGATTTTGCGGAACAAGCGGATAACGGACAAATCCGCTTAATCCGTTTCATCCGCCCAATCCGAGAATAAATTTACCCTTTCGTTTTAATATCAATTAACTTGAACTGCAAAATTGCAACTCCACCTTTCGGCTATTGTAAAAAAATGTTAAACCGCAAGACGCCCTGCGGTTCAGGCATTTTCAGATGGTATGATGTCAATTCAAAATCAGGCTTGATTTTCGCTGGCTGTCTTCCCCGGTTTTCAGTTCGTTTTTGATTGCTCGAACAAACAGGCTAAACTTTTATTCACTATGTTAAACAACGAAAGGTTAATCCACATGAAAAGACTGCTTTTCACTTTTTCGATTCTCCTTTTGTGCGCGCCATTTGCCGTCGCTCAGAAAGTCGAAGTGCAGGAAGTCACGCTCGACAATGGCTTGCGACTGTTGATGGTGCCACGCAAAGGCGACCCGAATATCGCCGCCGGCTGGATTGCGCGGGTCGGTTCCATCAACGAACGTCCGGGCATCACCGGGCTTTCGCATCTCTTTGAACACATGATGTTCAAAGGCACACATGCCATCGGCACTCGCAATATTCAAGAAAATCTTAAAATCATCGCTGAACTCGACCGCGTCAAAGCCGAAGTTGACAAAGAGCAGCGCCTGTTGATTCACCGACAGCAACTCGGTGAAATCGATGATGCCAACGACCCGAAAAATCGTTCGCCGCGCCATCAGGAATTGCTCAAACAACTGAGTGACCTGACAGACCGTGAACGCGCAGTCATGGTGAAAGATGAATTTGACCGCATCTACACGACGGCGGGCGGCGCAGGCATGAACGCCAGCACCAGCAATGACTGGACGGTCTATTTCATCAACGTTCCGGCAAACAAAATCGAACTGTGGTTCTGGATGGAATCCGACAGGTTGCTCAACCCGGTGTTTCGCGAATTCTATTCCGAACGCGATGTGGTGCGCGAAGAACGACGGCTGAGAACCGAAAGCACCCCGACCGGAAAATTCGACGAGCAGTTTGAATCCCTGTTCTGGCAATCATCGCCTTATGGTTGGCCCGTGGTCGGATGGCCGAGCGACCTGGCGAGCATCACACGCGAAGAAGCGTTGGCATATTTCGCGCAAAATTATGCGCCCAATAATCTCACTGCGGTGCTTGTCGGCGATTTCGACCCGGCGAATGCCACGGCGCTTGCGAAAAAATATTTCGGACGGTTGAAGCCTTCGCCCAAGCCATTGGAGCCGGTTCGCACACTTGAAATGCCGCAACTCGCCGAACAACGCCTGACCGCTTATGCGGAAACCTCGCCGCAGGTGCGCGCGCGTTATCATACGGTTCCCGACGGGCACAAAGATGAATACGCCTTGTCGGTGATGTCGGCTTTGCTTAATGGTCGAACCGGACGGTTGTATAAATCGCTCGTCCTGCAACAAGGTATAGCGACGGCTGCCGCAGGATTTCAAAACGGGCAGAAGCTGGAAGGTTATTTTCAATTGCAAGGCACCGCCAAACCCGGCAATACGCCCGAAGAGGTCGAGCAGGCGCTTTATAAAGAGATTGAAAAATTACAGAACGAAGCGGTGCCCGAACGTGAATTGCAAAAGATTAAAAATCAACTGGCGGCAAATAATTTCCGTCAACTGCAATCCAATTTCGGATTGATGGTGCAATTGCTGTTGCGCGAATCGAGCCGCACCTGGCAATCCATCAACACCGACCCGCCGTTGCTGCAAGCCGTCACCGCAGCCGATATTCAGCGCGTCGCCAAAAAATATTTCGCCAAAGAAAACCGCAATGTGGCGATTTATTACACCAAGAAGAGCGATACCCCCGAAGACCCGGAACTGGCTGCCCTGGGCGAACAGGAACGCGCGCAAATTCAACGACTCAAATCCATGCTGCCGCAACTGAAAGTCGAACAGGTCAAACAGATTCTCAGTTCGATTCAACAACAGGAAGCCAGCGCCCCGCCCGAACAAAAAGCGGCATTCAAATATGCCAAAAAACTCCTCGAAGAGAGATTGAAGCAGTTGGAAGGAGGAAAACAGTGAACGAGAAAATGAAGAAGCAATTGTGCTGTGAAGAATCCGGTTTGAAAGTCTCAAAGGAACCTCAAATTTCTCCAACTCAATTTTCATTAACCGCAGCGTCGCAAAAGACGTTGAAAGTTGGCAGAGAAAGAATTCCGTCTCTGCGCTATCTCTGCGTTCTCTGCGCCTCTGCGGTGAAAGCAGTTCTGCGAACCGTCAGGTTCACGTCAGCAACTGCACTTGAAAGATCGTTAGCGATTGGCATTGCATTGAGCCTCTTTCTCGCTTTGACGCCGAGTTTTTCAATTGCTCAAAAAGCCAAACCGACAACTCAAAGCGGCATCGTCGCGCATCCAGACCAATTGAAATACCCGACCCTGGTTTACACGCCGCCGCAACGCGCCAAGTATCGTCAGGTGTTGGCAAACGGCGTCGTGACCTATATGGTCGAAGACCACACCTTGCCGCTCATCAACGTTACGGTCATTGTTCGCACAGGTGATTATCTGGAACCCGAAGGCAAAGACGGACTCGCAAGCCTCACCGGCAGCCAGATTCGTTCGGGCGGAACCACCACTAAAAAAGCCGAAGATTTTGATGAAGAAGCGGATTTTCTGGCGGCGATACTCAGCAGCGGCATCGGCAATACACAGGGCAGCGCAAATTTCAATTGCTTATCGAAAGATATTGATAAAGCCCTCGCCCTGTTTTTCGATATGCTGAAAAATCCGGGCTTTCAGGAAGACCGGTTGAAACTCGCCAAGACGCAAATTCTGCAAGCCATGGAACGCCGCAACGACGACACCGAGGGCATCGAATCCCGCGAATGGGAACGCTTGATGTATGGCGATAATCATTTTTCGACGCGACTTTCAACCAAAGCTTCGATTGAAAGCATCACGCGCGATGATTTGCTCGCCTTTCATAAAAAATATTACAACCCGGCGAATTTCATCTTTGCGGTGTCGGGCGATTTCAATACCGCCGAGATGAAAGCCAAACTCGAAAACGCCATGCGCGGTTGGGACGCCGGTCGTGAACCGGTGGCGCAGGTTCCCAAACCGACGCACACACCGGTGCCGGGTCTTTATGTGGTCAATAAACCGGATGTCAATCAAGGTCGCGTCACCCTCGGACACCTCAGCACGACGCGGGACAATCCCGATTATTACGCGCTGGCGATTATGAACGACATCCTCGGAGGTGGCGGTTTTACATCGCGCATTATGGGTCGCGTGCGTTCGGATGAAGGCTTGGCTTATAGCGCCGGTTCCGATTTCGGATTTGGCACTTATTATCCAACGTCGTTTACCGCGTCATTTCAATCGAAGAGTTCGACTACGGCGCAAGCGATTGAAATTGTTTTGCAGGAAATCAATCGCATCCGCACAGAAAAAATCAAACCCGAAGAGTTGAATACTTCAATCAATCAATTCGTCGAAACCTTTTCGTTGAATTTTTCGAGCGCCGCGCAGATTGCCGGGACCTTCGCGCAGGACGAATACACCGGTCGCGCCGCCGATTTCTGGGAAAAATATCGCGAGCGCATCAAAGCGGTCACCGCTGATGACATTTTGCGGGTCGCGCAAAAATACCTGCAACCGGACAAACTGGTGATTCTGGTGGTTGGCAATATCGATGACATCGCCAAAGGCGACCCTGACAAACCGCAATATCAACTCATGAAATTCGCGAAAGAGGGCAAGGTCACTCGCATTCCTTTACCCGACCCGCTCACTATGAAATACCCGCAGAGTTAGTCATAAAGGCAGAGGCGCAAAGTGAATGCTTGCTGCGCCTCTGCAATTTGAAGTTTTGAAAGAACAGCCCTCTGACAATCAAGCCCTGCCGGATAAGCCTCGCTCGTTGATTTTCAAAATCTGCCAAGCTTACGCAAAACGATACGCTTCCCCTTCAAATATTTGCTGCCCAGTCATCTCGTCTATTATTCCAGGTCTAGCCTTCGTGATAGAATGCCCGCACCACTCAGACTGAGGTAACCAACGATGCAACAAGTGGAAGATAGACCAACCGTGAACCGTTCCGGCGTTGGGCGGTTTGGTGATTGGTTCGCCAATCATCTTGGGGTAAACCCGCTGCGCAAACAAGAGCTTTATGTTGACATCTCCAAATCGGCTACGCTCCGGGATGTTGCCTATTGGCTGCAAATTCTTTTCGCTGCCGGAATCGCTACGATGGGTCTGATTCTCAACAGCCCGGCTGTGATTATCGGCGCAATGCTCATTTCGCCATTGATGGGACCGATTCTCGCTGGCGGACTATCGCTTGCAGCCGGTGACCTCATTTTGGGAGTTCGCTCGCTGTTGAGTCTGGTTTTGAGTTGCCTGGTAGCGGTTAGCTTTGCGGTTGTTCTGGTCAGTTTGTTGCCTTTTAGAGAAATGACTGATGAAATTGCCGCCCGAACCCAACCGAACACTTTGGATTTCATTATTGCGCTTTTTTCCGGCGCTATCGGTTCCATAGCGATCTGCAAAGAAGTTAAAGGCGTGGTCACTTCCATACCGGGTGTCGCCATTGCTGTCGCCTTAATGCCGCCTTTGTGTGTGATTGGCTACGGCATGGGCATTGCCCTCAGCGTGAGCGGCAGCGAAGGAATGCAAGTGGCGCGTGGGGGGGGCTTGCTCTTTCTAACGAATCTGGTGGCGATTACCTTTACCGCTATGATTGTTTTTCTGGCTCTGCACATTGGCACGGACGAAGTGAAGTCCATCGCCCGAAAGTGGCAGAATGAGGATACAGAGAGCGCTTTTTTCAAACGCGCGCTTGGGCGGTACGCGCTCAGGGAAGGAGCCAGAAAGCTTGATAGTCTGACGGTGCGCTTTGTGATGATCCTAATCCCGATTTTGATGATTTTGATTCCGCTCAGCCAATCGTTTAATCAACTCAAAAACGAAATTATCCGCAAACAAAATGCAAACCGGTTGGAGCGCCTGGTTACAGAAGTGTGGCAACAAAATTTTAGCCAATTACCATCGGGCGAACCGCGTTCCTATCTCGATGAAGTGAACATTGCTGAGCAAGGAGAGAAGTTGACCATTTTTCTGCGCGTCTTTACCTCCCTGCCTTATTCACCAGTCGAGAAAACCGAGCTAACCAAGCTTCTGGCGACGCGCCTGGGACGACCTCGTGACTCTATATCTTGCCAACTGGTAGATGTTCCGACCGCCAGCGGGCAAGACTTTCTGGCAAAGGCGCGAACCGAAAAAAGCAAAGAAACGCCGCCCACAGTCGCGCAGTTAAAGACTCGTTTCTGGGACGGCATTGACCGTGCGCTTGCGAGTTTACGCTTACCGACGGGCACTCAGATGGTGGGCTACAGAACCGTCACCAGCCCTACGGCTGCCATGCAAATTACCCTCAGCTACCTTGGCGGTCATGAGATGGACAATGACGCCCGCACGATCATCACCGAGGAAATTCGCGCTCGCTTTGCCGACCCCGAAGTGGTCGTCAATTATGAGCGCATCCCTTCGGATTTTGGTCCCCTGTTGTTTGGCAGGAATCAGGCGGATTTACCGACAACTAGAGCCAGACTGCTTGATGGCGTCGGGCAAAGCCTTCAGCAGATGCCAACGCTATATCTGGAAATTATCGCCAATGCCGAACCTGGAGAAAAAGCAACGATTGCCGAAGAGCGGGCACAAGCGATCCGTAATTATCTGGCGCAACGCTGGCAAGTTTCACCCGACCGCATCAAGGTGACACTCCGAACCAATTCCGACCGCTCGGCTTTAATCAAATTACAACTCGCAGAGGCGGCGTCTTAACCGGGAAAATTTCTTTTGCGCTGAGGATGCTTTTTCAGAAAGCAGCTCTCAACATCTGCTTCTGAAAAACCAGTGAATTAACTTTTTTGCTCAAGCATAAAGTCATGGAAATAGCTATTGTTCTGGGACTGTTACTAATAGCCGTCATCATGTTTGCCATGGAACGACTTTCCGTGGATGTCATCACGCTGCTGTTGTTAATGGGACTGGTAACCACAGGAATCCTCACACCACTTGAGGCATTTGCCGGTTTCAGTAATGACATCATTATCATCCTTGCGTCGATATTTGTGATCAGCGGGGCGTTACAACAAAGCGGTATTATGGATATTCTGGCAGCGCGACTTTATCAATTTGCGCGAGGCGGTCGCAATCGCCTTCTGCTTGCCATGATGGTCATCATCGGCAGCATCTCTTCATTTATGAATAACACCACGGCAACAGCAATTTTTATTCCGCCGGTAATGGGTGTAGCCAAGACCGCTAACCTGAGTCCGTCAAAATTACTGATGCCCTTAGCCTTTGCCTCAATACTGGGCGGCACCTGCACATTGATCGGCACGTCTACGAATGTTGCGGTCAGCGGGTTTATATCCCGGTCAGGAATGCCTGCCCTCAGATTGTTTGAGATCACTCCGATTGGCTTGATGCTTTTAGGAGTAGGCATTATTTATCTGCTGTTTATTGGTCAGCGTTTGCTGCCGGAGTACCGCGAAGAAAGCCTGACCGAAGAGTATGACATTCGCGAGTATCTCAGCGAGATAGTCATTCCCCGTGGTTCAATGCTAATTGGGCAGAAGATTTTCCATTCGAGTTTGTCGCAAATAGGCTTTCGGATTCTCGAAGTTCTGCGTGGCGATACTCGGTTTATTCCCGATGCATCAACAATCATCCAATCCGGTGATGTTCTGCTGGTCGAAGGGCGGATCAGCGATTTGATGAAAGTCAAGGAAACCGCCGATATCGAGATTCGACCGGAAGTCAAACTTTTCGATGACAGTTTGCAGACCGGCGAAATTCGCATGGCAGAGGTCATTGTGACGCCGCAATCGGATTTAATTGGCAAAACCCTAAAAGAGGTCAATTTTCGTTTGCGATATGGAATGGTGGTACTGGCATTTAATCGTCACGGTCGGTTGGTAACCGAAAAGGTCGGAAATATTCGCTTGCGCATGGGTGACTTGCTGCTCATTCAAGGATCAACCGATCAACTCGAATATGTGCGTCGTCACCCGGATATGTGGATATTGGAAGAGATTCGCCCATCTGTAAACCGAGCAAAGAAAGGTGGATATATTGTCGCTTGTTTGGCAATTGCGGTCATCGTCGGTGGGCTTGGATGGTTGCCGCTGTCAATCGTTTTTTTAGGGGCGGCGCTCCTGACCATCCTGCTCAAGACCATCACGATTGAAGAAGCCTATGAATATATCAATTGGAAATTAATCATTTTGATTGGCGGTATGATGGCTTTTGGCATGGCAATGGAAAAAACCGGAGCGGCTGAATTTCTTGCCAAAGGAATTGTCGAAGGGCTTGAACCATTTGGTATCAGAGTGGTTTTGGCAGGGCTTTTCCTGCTAACCATTTTGCTCACGCAACCCATGTCAAATGCGGCGGCAGCGTTGGTGGTGCTGCCGATTGCCATGCAGACAGCGCAGAAGTTGGGAGCCAATCAACGGAGTTTCGCGATTGCTATTATGCTGGCAGCGTCTATTTCTTTCATCGCGCCCTTTGAGCCTGCCTGCATACTGGTTTATGGTCCTGGCAAATACCAGTTTAGGGATTTTATTAAGACAGGAGCACTGCTGACTTTCATCCTCATGCTGGTCGTTTTATTTATCCTGCCGGTTTTTTGGCCATTATTCCCCCGCTGATAAAATTTGCCAACCGCTTCATCGCTCAGGTTCCTGACTGACTATAAAAACTCCTGAAGTTCTGCGCCTTTGGTACTGAGTTGCCTCATCGCAGATTGAGTCTGGAAAAAATAGTTGCAGCGGTTTTTCATACTGCACTATCATAAAAGTTCGTTGAAGCAGACAGGTAGTATTTGTCAGAAAATCTGGTCAACTATCGCATACGGATAAATGATAATCACGCCAGTGTCCGGCGGTGATGGGCGCTCAAGCCATCCAAGCCATTTTATCAATTGGATGATGAAGAAATCGGTCAACTCCACAATCCGCTATAGCCTGCGCGCTTTGCCCATTCTCGGCGTGCTGTTGGCGCTTTGTATTTCCGAAGGCGTGGGGTTGCAATTACTCCCCTTGCGAAATTTTGCACCCACGACTACCGACCTTCTCAAGGTTTCCGGGGCACGCGGTTCTTCGCCGTTACCCTCTCCGGTTTCTCCCGCCTTGCGTAAAGTTGACATCTCATCGCCAACTCTAAACCGTATTGCCGTTGAGCAACAGATCAATCATTTCGTCAGTCTTCCGTTAAGTCTCGTATGCGACGTGGCAGATGTCGTGCCACTCCCAAAAACGGTTTATTATTCCCAAGCCGATTATTCTGTAGATTTTTTCTCCCGACCAAGCGACCGCGCCCCCCCGGCTGTTGCGTAAACCCTTCGCGCTAATTTTCCAAATTATCTTGATGGCTAACTCAACAGGTGCGCCGACCTATCTATCGGTTGCAGGGAGGATTTATGGATTCTCAAATTATTTTTGCGCTGTGTCTGGTTGTACTGTTTTTTTCATTCGTTATCTGGATTATCATCACTTCTCGTCGTCAACATAAAAGAGATGAGCAAGAAAGAACAACAGCGGGAAAAGGTGAAACGTCCACCAACTTGCAGAAATAAACGGTTCAGCTTCATAACCGGCGCTGCTCATCAAGTTCAGCGCCGGTCATGAAATAGTTGAATGGAGGCAGTGCGCCAAGTTACTCCATTCATTCATCAACAAAAAAGTGTCGCTGCGCCCTCAATCGCAGGTTTAAGAGAGTATTTTTGCTAACCACCGAAAGTTAGTAATCGGGCGGTAATTCGTCTCCAATAAATCTTATTGATGGTCAAACTACTGAAAGGTAACCATGAGCATAGTTAAAAGAAAATTATCCCAAGCCTTCAAAAACTTTTTCGATTCTGAAAAATCAAGCGGCGTAATTTTAATTATCTGCACCGCCGTTTCGCTGGCAATCACCAATTCGCCATTCGGGGCGACGTATTTGGGTTTCTGGCATCAATCTATCATTGGGTTAAGCATCGAACATTGGATTAATGATGCGCTGATGGCGGTCTTCTTTTTGCTCATCGGTCTGGAATTGGAGCGCGAACTCTATGTCGGTGAATTGTCGGATTTCAAAAATGCCCTGCTGCCGATTTTTGCGGCGCTCGGTGGCATCGGAGTTCCCGCGTTAATTCATTTCATTTTAAATAATGGCACCCCGACACAAGCCGGTATTGGCATTCCGATGGCAACCGACATCGCCTTTGCGCTGGGCGCTCTGGCGATCTTGGGCGACCGCATTCCCGCCTCGCTCAAAGTTTTTCTAACGGCGCTTGCCGTGATTGACGATCTCGGCGCGATTATCGTCATTGCGATTTTTTATACAGCGAAACTGGCAACGGGTTATTTACTGGGGGCGTTGGGCGTCTTTGCATTGCTTGTCGTTCTCAATCGTTTGCGGGTGATGAATTTGATTCCCTATTTAATCGGCGGCGCGTTGATGTGGTTTTTCATGTTGAAATCGGGAGTTCACGCGACCATCGCCGGCGTGTTGCTGGCATTTGCGATTCCCTTCACCGGCAAAGAGGATGATGCAAAATCACCATCACACAAAATCGAACACGCCTTACATAAACCTGTAGCCTATCTCATTCTGCCAATCTTTGCGCTCGCCAACACCGGTATTGTGATTGCGAATAACTGGTATCAGGATTTAACCACCGCAAACAGTGCAGGCATTATTCTCGGATTGGTGACCGGAAAACCCCTGGGGATTACTTTGATTAGTTTTCTGGTGGTCGCGATTGGGCTATGCCGGTTACCGCTTGATTTAAATTGGAAGCACATCTTTGGCGCGGGGCTGTTGGGTGGCATTGGATTTACGATGTCAATTTTTATTACCAATCTCGCATTCGTTGGCGAAGCGAATATCGTCAATGCCTCGAAAATGGCGATTTTATTATCTTCGTTGACGGCTGGCATAATCGGTTTTCTATGGTTGAGATTTTTCACCATGCCGGAAGCGATTGATGATGACCTTGAGGCGATGGATTTTGCAGCCAATGAAACTGAAGCCACGATATAAACAGTTGCTTTGAGACAAGGATGATTTATCTGAGAGGAATCGTTATCTGGCTACTAATCATCTTTGCTGAAACCCTGCACGGCACAGCGCGAACCCTATTGCTTGAACCTGTAGTCGGTGATTTCAGGGCGCGGCAAATTACCGTATTCACCGGCATCGCGATTATTTTTCTGATTACCTATGCATTCATTCGCTGGCTTCGCGCCACGACGGTTCGGCAATTGCTATCGGTCGGATGGCTCTGGGTTGGATTAACCGTCAGTTTTGAAATTTTTCTCGGACGAGTGGTTTTCAAATTTTCGTGGGAGAGAATTTTATCGGATTACCATCCGGCAAAAGGCGGGTTGCTGGCAATCGGCATGCTGGCGATGGCGCTTTCGCCCTTAATCGCCGCCAAACTGCGCCGCCTGATTTAAAGCGAATTGTGGTCAAAGACCATTTGCACAATCTCAGCCCACAGTTTGGCAATCCGTTCTAATCTTCATTTTTCTCTATTTCAGCTTGTCAAATTTTTCAATCCTGTCTTTAATCGAATTATGTTTACCATGTCAGCAATTGGATATGTTCGCAATGCCTACACGGAAAAATCGCAGATTCCCAAAGGTTGTGGCGCGGAACACACCGCCGAAGGAACGCTGGAAATTTTGCCGGAGTTTGCCGAAGGGTTGATGGACATCGAAGGCTTTTCTCATCTCTTCGTCATCTGGGCTTTTCATCAATCGGAAGGCTACAGTCTTATCAGTCACCCGCCATCGGATGATCGCCCGCACGGGGTGTTTGCGACCCGCGCCCCGCGCCGCCCCAATCCCATAGGGCTGACGGTGGTCGAACTCGTCAGTCGAGACGGCGCAAACCTGCACGTTAAAGGTGTCGATATGCTCGACGGCACCCCGATTCTCGACATCAAGCCCTATTTATCGGTGGTTCCGATTGATAAATTGAAACGCGGCTGGCTTGCCGAAGCCGAAGCGCGCCGCAATAGCGGTCTTCAAACCGGCAGTTAGAATTGCGCTTGTTGAGGGATTGGCGTTTAGCCGTTTGGGTTTACCTACAGGCGAATTTCAACTCTCCGCTACTTGAAATTCGTCGTCAATCGTCATACCTTTTCGCCATGAAAAACCGTAGATGTCACCTGCCGAAAGCTTTGGGGGTTGTCTTATTCCTGATTTTTATTTCAACCATTCAAGCTTTCTCTCAACAAAATTCCGTTGGCATATTTGAAGGGCAAACCGATGTCGGCAAGCCTGCCCAAAGCGGTTCGGCAATTTTCGATGCCGAAAACCAGCGCTATACCCTCAGCGGTTCCGGCAGCAATATGTGGGCAGAGCGCGATGAATTTCATTTCGTCTGGAAACGTTTGCGGGGCAATTTCATTCTGCAAACCCAGGCGCAATTTGTCGGCAAAGGTGTTGAGGCGCACAGAAAAATCGGCTGGATGGTGCGTTCGACTTTGGAACCCAATTCGGCGCATGTGAATGCCACCGTGCATGGTGACGGGCTTACGTCTTTGCAGTATCGTAAAACCGCAGGCGGCATCACCGAAGAAATCAAATCACCGGTCAAAGGCGCGGACATTATTCAACTGGAAAAGAGAGGCAACAACTATGTGATGTCGGTTGCGCGATTCGGCGACACCTTTACGGATTCTCAAATTTCCGACATGCCGCTGGGCGATGAAGTTTATGTGGGGCTGTATGTCTGTTCGCATAACCAGGCAGTGACCGAAAAAGCGGTTTATCAAAATACCCGAATCATTATTCCTGCCGCAGAAAATTTTGTTCCTTACAGAGATTACATCGGCAGCAATCTGGAAATCATGGATATGGCAACGGGCAGCCGAAAAATCATTTATACTTCGCCCGATTCCCTGCAAGCGCCCAACTGGACAAAGGACGGCAAGACTCTCATCTATAACAGCAAAGGCAAACTTTTTGGTTTCGATTTGGCTACCAAAATCCCTCGGGTCATTGATACGGATTTTGCGACCGGCAACAACAACGACCATGTGTTGTCTTTTGATGGCAAGTGGCTGGGGATTAGTCATCACAGTCGAGACGACGGCAACAAATCGATTATTTATGTGGTGCCGGTTGGCGGCGGCAAACCGCGACGGGTGACCGCTAAAGGGCATTCTTATCTGCACGGCTGGTCGCCGGATGGCAAGTTTTTAATTTACACGGCAGAGCGCAACGGCGAATTTGATATTTATAAAATCCCTTCGGCGGGCGGCGAAGAGGTGAATCTCACGAATTCCAAAGGACTCGATGACGGTTCGGAATACGCGCCCGATGGCAAATACATTTACTTCAATTCGGCGCGCAGCGGGACGATGCAACTCTGGCGCATGAAAGCCGATGGCAGCAATCCTGAACAATTAACCAATGACGAATTCAACAACTGGTTCCCGCACCTTTCGCCGAATGGCAAATGGGTGGTGTTTTTATCGTTTTTAAAAGAGGTTTCACCGAACGACCATCCGTTTTACAAACAGGTTTACCTGCGATTGATGCCGGTTCAAGGCGGTCAAGCGAAAGTCATCGCTTATGTGTACGGCGGTCAAGGAACCATCAATGTCCCCTCGTGGTCGCCCGACAGCAAAAAAATCGCCTTCATCAGCAACACCCAGATGAAGTGATCATTGGATAGGAGGAAGGTTATATGAAATTTACTGTGTTAAGCATCTTTATATTCCTGATGCTCCCGCTGAAGACAGATGCATCATCAGAAAAGATTGTAAAAGATTCGATAACCTCACAAGGCAAACAGCGCACTTACCACTTATTTGTTCCTGAAAGTTTATCGCCCACAACACCGGCACCGCTTATTGTGTTGCTACATGGTTCAGGACGTAATGGCTTATCTTTAGTCGAAAAGTGGAAAGATAAAGCAAAGCAGGAGGGGCTAATCATTGTTGGCCCGGATTCTTGGGATTCGTCCCAATGGGTTACGCCTGTTGACGGTCCCGATTTTTTACATGAATTAGTCGAAGCCATCAAATCAAAATACCTAATAAATCCCCGCAAAGTATATTTATTCGGTCACTCAGGCGGCGCAATCTTCGCGCTCTACATGTCCTTGTATGAATCGCAATACTTTGCTGCCACTGCCGTTCATGCAGGTGCCATTCAACCGGAAGATTATCCGATTTTTGATTACGCAAAGCGAAAGATACCGATGGCAATATTCGTTGGGACAAAAGACCCGTACTTTCCTTTGACGGTTGTACGCTCAACCCGCGACGAATTAAAAAAGCGGGAATTCCCTGGTGAATTGACTGAAATTCCCAATCACAATCATTCGTATTATGATCTTGCGGCAACCATTAACAATAGTGTCTGGGAATTCTTAAAAAAGCATGAACTGGCTGAAGACCCGCGCTATCAGCAGTATGATTTCAAGAAATAAATTCGCTGTTTAAGAATGACGTGCAAAGGAAAAATTTTTCATGCCGAAATATATTGCGTTCCTTAGAGCCATCAACGTTGGTGGGCATACCGTAAAAATGGATGCGTTGCGGTTGCTGTTTGAAGAGATGGAATTCTCAAATGTTGAAACTTTTATTGCCAGCGGCAATGTCATATTCGATTCGCCCGGTAAACACCCGCAACCGCTCGAACAGAAAATTGAAAAACACTTAAAAGAAAAACTCGGTTACGCGGTTGCAACATTCATCCGGTCTACTGTGGAACTCGCAACTATCGCTCAGTACCAACCGTTCAGCGATGCGGAACTCAGCGGCGAAGGGCACGGCATCTACATCGCTTTTTTGCCTGATGAACCAACCGGCGAAGCGCAACAGAAAATGCTTTCCATGCAAACGACGGTTGACGCATTCCATTTTCATCAACGCGAAATGTATTGGCTGTGTCGAACCCGTTTCAGCGAAAGTTTATTTAAAGGGAATATGGAAAAGATTCTTGGAATGTCCGCAACCATGCGCAATTCAACCACAGTTAAAAAACTGGTCGCGAAATATTCATAATTTGTCATGAATCGGTGGTGTCGCTCTACAACGTGCCTGTGGCGATTTGTTTCATTAAGGTATAATGGCGGACATGAAACAGCTAACACGAATTACATTCGACCCGAAGGTGATGGGCGGCAAGCCCTGCATTCGCGGTTTGCGTGTCACGGTCGGCGCGATTGTCGGGTTAATCGCTTCCGGTTATTCAACCGCCGAAATTCTGAAACTGTATCCCTACCTTGAAGAAGAAGATTTACGCGAAGCCTTGGCGTATGCTGCGTGGCGCGCTGAAGAGATTGAACTGCCGTTAGTGACCACATGAAGATTCTGATTGATATGAATCTGTCACCCGATTGGGTGGAGGTATTTGCCAAGCACGGAATTACAGCGGTTCATTGGTCAGCCGTTGGCGACCCGCGCGCCGCAGATACTGTTTTGATGGATTGGGCACGGGATAATAATTATGTTGTTTTCACACACGATCTGGACTTTGGTACGGCTTTGGCGTTGACGAAAGCCGAAAGTCCGAGCGTCATTCAAGTCCGCACACAAGATATAACGCCCGCCCATCTGGAAAAACCTGTCATTGACGTTTTACAAAACCACGAATCGTTGATGCAGGCGCGTTGATTGTTTTGGATGAAGGGCGTTCGAGAGTACGGATTTTACCCTTATCGTAAGACCTCAATAGTTGGCAATCAATCCAAATCTCTGGGAATGACGACGTGGCGCATGAGTCTAAGCAGTAAGGCTTTGCGACGGTTGACCCGACCGGGATTTTTTGTCGGGTTATAGGCATTCAACGGTCCCGGAATCATCGCCGAAAGATAGGCTGCCTGGTCTACATTTAACGATGCCGCAGAATTGTTGAAGTAATGACGGGCAGCGGCTTC
The DNA here is from genome assembly GCA_040754075.1 of Acidobacteriota bacterium. Lineage (NCBI taxonomy): Bacteria > Pseudomonadati > Acidobacteriota > Acidobacteriota bacterium. The sequence continues at coordinate 514,552 of JBFMDH010000001.1, read as the reverse complement.
GGCTCCGTAAATGCCATCGCCCCATTCAATCACATTCAAATAGATTTCCAATATCCGACGCTTCGATAAAATCTGCTCCATCTCGGCGGTAATCAACGCTTCGTGCAATTTCCGCAAAGGGTTCTTTGAGGTTGAAAGAAATAGATTTTTCGATAATTGTTGACTGATGGTTGAACCGCCGCGATTAAATTTTTTCTCTTCCCAATCTTTTTCAACGGCTTTCTGCAACTCTTCCCAATCGAAGCCATCATGGTCGAAAAATTTCTGGTCTTCACCGGCAAGCACGGCGCGAACCAGGTTTGAAGAAATTTTTTCGTAAGGCACCCAGGTCTGTTCACGTTTGGGTTCTCTGCCGTCGCTTTCGGCTTCCGAGGCGCGTTGTTGCATCATCGCGGTGATTTGCGGATTGGTTGATTTGTAACGAAAGACCAACGCGAGAATCCAGCCGTGATAAAGCACGCTTAAAATAATGACCGCCAGCAGGATTCTAAATGCCCAGACGCGCCAACGAGGTTTAACTTTTTTTCTGGTTTTGGGTTGTTCAACGACATCAACCATAGGCGGCATTATACCTTGAAACCGCAGGCGTCGCGCAAATTTTTGCGTTTGCTAATCGAGAAATTTTGTTAAGCCGTATCAAGGCTTACAAAAAGCCTTCGTTTGATGCAGTAGAAAACTCTTTACCTTTTGCAATCACCATCACCCAAAATAAAGAAGGCGACGATTAATTTCGCCGCCTTTAATGCATCCATAAATCGCAGTGCTTATTTTACTTTTTCGGCTTCAATGATGCTGATTAAAAATTCGCCAGACACGACGCGCGTGAGTTTAAATCCTGCCTTCGCAAATAGCTTTGCATATTCGGATTCACTGCGTTCACGTCCGCCGGTCATCACCATCATATGAATATCGCACAGCTTGCTGAACGATGGTTCGTTGCCTTCGGGAATGACGGTTTCAATGAGCAATAATTTGCCGTCATCTTTCATGGCGCGATGCAGGTTTTTGAGAATTTTAATGGCGCGCTGTTCGTCCCAATCGTGAATGATGGTCTTCAAGGTATAAACGTCGCCGCCCGCCGGAACCGCTTCAAAAAAATCACCGCCTATGGCTTCACAGCGATTGGTTAAATGGGCTTCTTCGATGCGCTTTTTTGCGCCTTCGACTACCGGCGGCAAATCAAAAACCACCCCTTGCATTTCAGTATGCTTTTCGAGAATCGCGGTGAGCATACTGCCGTGACCGCCGCCGACATCGACGATTTTTTTGAAGCCGGAAAAATCATAAGCCTGCAAGACCGCGGCTTTGACGACTTCCGAATAGTTGGTCATGGCTTGATTGAACGGCTCCTGTGATTCGGGATGTTCTGCATAATAAGGAAAAACCTCTTGACCGTTGACGTGCGCGAAAGCGGTTTCGCCGGTTTGAATCGTATGCAATAAATCACCCCAGGCATTCCACGACGGGGTTTCGCCGATGTGAATTGCCATTGCCCGCTGAGTGTTTACGCCGGTCTGCAAAAACTGGGCAAGCGGAGTTAATCCAAATTTGCGGTTCTCTTCTTCGACAAAAACGCCGACGCCCGCTAGCGCGCGAAGCAGACGATAGAGATTTTCCGTATGCGAATTACTCGCCTGGGCAAGGTCTTCAACCGCGCGCGAGCCGTTTGCCAGCAAATCGGCAATGCCGAGTCGCGCCGCGACATAAAGCGATTGCGATACCCAGTACCCGCTGAGCATCTGTAAAAACTGAACTTCCAAAGGGACTTCTGAAACGAGTTGTGATGGTGCTTGTTTAGACATAAAACCTCTGTGAAATAAATTCGGGATTTTTATTCTCCACTTCTTAACGCGAGGTTTTACGCAAAATTCAATCAGCTCAGACTTCTATCCTGAAAAAAAATTAAAGCCGCAAAGAAATTCATCTTTGCGGTCTAGTGAAGGTAGAAATTCAGTTTGAATTCAGTGTAGCTCCCAGCCTTAAGCAAGTTTCATAGGTCGCTCACACAAAAAATTTGACATCCTGGGTTGTGTTTACTGCAAGACAGGTGATGCCGTCCAATTTACAACCTGTCTTGCAGTTAAAATTTCAGCTTGTTTTCTGCCCTATTCCTTAGGTTTCGCGGAGGCTGTACCGCTAATAATTTTCCATTCCCCGCTAATGCTCGAAAGAAGCAAATATTCGGTCACTATTCCATATGCCATATCAATCTCTGCTTTTACAAAAGCATTCTTTCCGCTTATGTCAATTTCAAGGATTCTGCCTTCTACCTTCGCATACCTCTGACTCGGATTGGTTTTCACGGCTTTTGTCTTTTGCTCCTGAGTTACTTCCTGCACTTTGCCATCAACTACTGAAAACCATTTGGCTTTGGAATAAACGACACGATTGATAATTTCCGCATCACACTTTTTGAGTCCTTCAAAATATATGCCGATGGTTTGTTTTACCCGCTCTTTCTCATTGGACTCTTTTGTCCCTTGAGCCAGCCCAATATTTGATATTAGACCGATCAACAAAATAATAACTTTTACTTGAATCATGTTTGCTCCTTTCAGAAAACAAAATGCCAAAAGTTAGGTTTAGCTTAACCCTAAACTTAAAATCATTAATAGCACCTGATGGTTTTATGACTCCTCAGATTGCCGTATCTTTGATTCTTGAACATCGAACACAATGAACTTATGAAACTGTCCGACAAAAGAGTCGCACACTGAGCAAAGAAACTTAATTTTTTGGTTTTTCAATCAGAGAAATATATTACGACGTATTTGAAGTTTCAGTATGCGACATAAATGCCGCACAAGCCACGAAAAAAATTAAAGCCGCAAAGAAATTCATCTTTGCGGCTTCGCAGGTTTAAAGTTTAGTAAAAATTATTTCTCTCTCTTCACGAACTTGAGCGCCGCTGAATTCATGCAATACCGCAGTCCCGTCGGTTTGGGACCATCATCGAAAACATGCCCGAGGTGCGAATCGCAACGGCTGCATAACACTTCGGTGCGCACCATGCCATAAGTGGTATCGCGTTTTTCATCGACCGCATCCTTTTCGACCGGCTTATAAAAACTGGGCCAACCGGTGCCCGAATCAAACTTGGTATCGGACTCGAATAACTCCTGCCCGCAGGCGGCACATACATAAGTTCCCTTTTCGTGATTGTCCCAATATTTGCCCGTGAAAGCGCGTTCCGTGCCGTGTTCGCGGGTCACATAATATTCTTCCGGTGAAAGTATCTGTTTCCACTCTTCATCGGTTTTCACAACTTTCATCTTCTTCTCCTTCTTTGCCGACTTATCAGCTTTCGCCTGTGCGCCTTCAACGTTCGCATTGCCTTCTTCAACCGTGACGCTGGCGCTCAACTTGCCACAGGCAATAAATAAAAATGTCAATAAACTCAGGGCTAAAACGCTTGTAAGCTTCACCGCCTCACCTCCTGAACATCCTTATAAATTGGTATTTCGGTTTTTCCCAATCGATAAATCATCAACCTATCAAATTTATTCCGCTACCGCGTAAATCGATGCGAGGGGTAGCCGATGTGAACGTGCGCGCCGGTCGCTGACCCCGGAACCGCTTGCCGAAATGCGATGAACGGAATGCCTGCGCTGCGCAAATAGTTAATCAATGCCTGCCCTTCGGCGCTATCGGGATGAAGGGCGACATCAACCGAATTGCGATGGTCGAATCCCAGTCGATTGTGAACTTCGGTTTGCCCGAAGGCGCTGACCGGCAATGAACGGCGGAATTGTGAAGTAAAAAACGAATCGACTTTGGCAATGTCCGTGAGCACCCACGCCGATGGCCCGTTATAACGAATCATCGCGGCGGTTGTTGCATATCCACCGACGCGCAGGTTCGGTAATTTCGCCATCTGTTCGATAGCTTTGACTTCGGCAAGCAGGCTATCGACTTGAACCATGTCCTGGTTCATTTTCTGTTTGCGGGCGTTCAGTTCCGCCTGTGCGGCTGCGACTTCGGATTGCTTATCCTCCAACTCTTTTTTTGAAATGATTCCGGCTTCAAAAAGCTCACGTTTTTTCGCCAGTTCGTCATTAATCTTCTTGATGCTCGCTTCACGAAGAACAATTTCCTTTTCTAAATCGGCTTTGAGCTTTTCCGTCGCTTCAATCAATTCCTTCGATTTCGCAACCGCCGGGGCTTCTTTTTTCGCTGTTTGAGGTGCAGGCTTTTTGGCTTTGGTCCTGGCGCTTTTACTTTGCGCGTAAACAGGGATGGTCATCATCACAAGCGCGATGATGAAGATGCTGCTTTTGTTTAATAATTTAAAACTCACGATTCAACTTCCAAATTATAATACGGCAATACAATCGACTTCGATTTGCATATTTGCCGATAATTGTACGCCGACGGTTGTCCGCGCCGGAAAATCACCGGTGAAATATTGCCGGTAAATATTGTTCATCGCCTGAAAATTATTCAAATCGCTCAGAAAGACCCGCGCGCTCACAACGTTTGCCATCGAAGAGCCTGCGGCTTCCAGTATCGCTTTGATATTCTCAAAAACCTGAGTTGCCTGCTCTTCAAAAGTCGTTGCCTCTATCTTTCCGGTCTTCGGGTTGGTCGGCACCTGACCGGCAACATAAATCGTATTGTTGGCAATGATGGCTTGGCTGTAAGGTCCTGCGGGTTTCGGGGCGCGGTCAGTCAACACTTTGCGTTTTTTCACAGAGCTTTTTGCGGTTTTGGTTTTTGCAGTCTGCGCCACGGTCGTTGAAACCGCTGCGAGTCCCACTGCCGTTGCGCCGCCGGTTTTCAAAAATTTCCTCCGATTCACTGACATGCCTTTTCTCCTGAAATGTATTTACTCAATACTCATCATAGGCAAATGGCTTGCTCCATGCAATTCGCTGGCATCGCCCGTCGGGTTTCAAAAATCTCTGCAAGTTCTGAAACTGACTTTGTATTGACCATTTTCAAAACTGATGGAGTCGCTTCGCAAATCACTTGAAGTGTCTATTCACAGAATTTACTATCTTCAACTGAGCTTGCCTCTATGAGTACGAATTCGGAACGCGAACAACAGATTGAATTGATTTCTCACGCGGCACTCGCTCGCGATAACGGCGAACGCGAGGCGTACATTAAACAGGCGTGTGCCGGTGATCCCGTTTTGCAAAACGAAGTGAAAGCCCGCATTTTTCTATTTGAAAAGACCGCAAGTTATCATGCCGCGAGCAGCACCCAACCGCTCGATAACTCCGATGCCACCCGGCAGGAAGCGACGACTCAACTCTTTTCAGATGCCGCAACCATCGGTCTCAGTGAAGAAGAACAATCTGCGCTGCTCATCGAACCCAACATCGGCGCTTACAAAATTCTTCGCGTGCTCGGACAAGGCGGCATGGGCATCGTTTATCTGGCGCAACGCGACGACGAGCAATATCGCAAAAAGGTCGCCATTAAAGTTATCCGCATCGGTTTTGAAAATGACTTTGCCATCAAGCGGTTTCGCAATGAACGCCAGATTCTCGCCAGCCTAGACCATCCCAACATTGCCAAACTACTCGATGGCGGCGCGACCCCCGATGGTCGTCCCTATTTTGTGATGGAATACATCGAAGGCAAACCCATCACCGAATATGCGGACACGCACCGCTTATCAACCATCGAACGCTTGAAACTGTTTCGCAAAGTCTGTTCGGCAGTGCATTACGCGCATCAAAACCTGGTCATCCATCGCGACCTGAAACCGAGCAACATATTGGTTACCGATGACGGCATTCCCAAACTTCTGGATTTCGGCATTGCCAAATTGCTCAATCCTGAACTTGCAGACCACCCGCTTGAAGCCACCATCGCAGCGGTTCGGTTGATGACTCCTGAATATGCCAGTCCCGAACAGGTCAAAGGCGAACCGATTACCACGGCAAGCGATATTTATTCGCTCGGCGTTTTACTCTATCAATTGCTCACGGGTCATCGACCCTATCGTTTTCAAACGCGCACGCCGGAAAATCTGGCGCTGGTGATTTGCCAGCAAAATCCTGAAAAACCCAGCACCGCCGTCAAACGCACCGAAAGCGTTTCTTTAAGCGATGGAATGGAAGTCGAAATCACCCCCGAAGCCGTGAGCAAAGCCCGCGACGGCAATCTGGAAAAATTGCGTAAACGTCTGGCAGGCGATATTGACAACATCGTGTTGATGGCGATGCGCAAAGAACCTGAGCGACGTTATGCATCGGTTGATCAGTTTGCCAATGACATTCGTCGCCATCTCGAAAATTTGCCGGTGATTGCCCGCCAGGACACCCTCTGGTATCGCGCCTCGAAATTCATGGGTCGCAACAAAGCAGCCATGCTTGCGGCGGCGTTAATTCTCCTGACTTTGATTGGTGGCATCATCACCACCACGATTCAAAAACGTAAAGCCGAACGCCGTTTTAATGATGTCCGTCAACTCGCCAATTCATTTCTCTTTGAATTTCACGATGCGATTGCCGATTTACCCGGCGCAACCCCTGCTCGTGAACTGGTCGTCAAACGCGCCCTTGAATATTTGGACAGCCTCGCACAGGAAGCCGAAAGCGACGACACCCTGCAACGTGAACTCGCGACGGCTTATCAAAAAGTCGGCGATGTGCAGGGCAATCCTACTATCGGCAATCTCGGCGATATGGAAGGCGCGCTTGCCAGTTTCAAAAAATCACTGGCGATTCGCGAAAAATTGCTGGCAAAAAACTCAGACCATCAGGATGACCGTCGCGCTGTTGCCGCGCTCGACAATCGCATCGGCAGCGTGTTGCATTGGAAAGGCGATTTAAAGAGCGCCATCGAATATCATCAAAAAGCCATTGCCATCGAAGAAGGCTTGTTGAGCGCCAATCCCAACGATCAGGAAGCGGCGCGCAACCTCTGGATTAATTACACCCGCGCGGCTTATGCGCAGGCGCAGGCGGGCGATATCAAAGGCGGGTTGGTATTACTGAACAAAGCAAGCAGCATCAATGAAAAACTGGTGGCAAATGACCCCACCAATCCCGATGCGCGCAGAGATATGGCGCAAAACCAGATAGCCATCGGCGACGCGCTCGGCGAATCCGGTGACCCGGATGGCGCGATTGAGGCATTTGGCAAGGCGCTGAAAATTTATCAGCAGTTGGCAAAAGAAAATCCCCATAATGTCGATTATCAAACCGGTGTGGTCGGCGCTTACACTTCGCTCGGAGAAGCCAATGAAATAAAAAAGAATTTCACCGCCGCGCTGGAAAATTACCGCATAGCAAAAAAACTTTGCGAAACCCTGGTCAACGCCGACCCTCAGAATACCCAATATCTTTACGGGTCGGCTTCGATTCTGGCAAAAATCGGCATCGTCCAAACAACTACTGAACCGCAAGCCGCGCTACACACCTTTGATCAAGCTAAAATCATTCTGGAAAAAATCAGTTCATCGGATAAAGCCAATATGTTCGGGCGCGCAGAGTTGTCTCTGGTATTGAAAGAAAGCGGACTTCTAATGGCTAAACAGGGAGATGAAAACGGGGCGCTCGCAAATTGCAACCAGGCGCGTGAATTTGCGGAAGCATTAGCCGACGCGAATCCCTCGAATGCCGAATTGCGCGCCTTTCGCGCATCAAGTTATGCCTATCTCGGTAATGCTTACGCGGCGCTGGCTGCGGCAAAAAACACGCCGCCCGATAGACAGCTTGAACGCTGGCAGGCAGCGCGTTTATGGTTGCACAAAGCTTTTGAAATTTACGACGCCATAAAAAAAGAGGGCATCTGGACGCCGCCTGACCACGGCACGGTTGAAATTGCGGCACAGGATTTAGCCCGCTGCGATGCCGCTATCGCCAAATTACAAACTGCCAATTAGAGCGGTTTGCGATTGAGTTTACTCAGCCTCGGTTGAGGAAGCGGTCTTTGACCGCGTTTCCCGTCACACGCGGTCAAAGACCGCTTCCTCAACTTGAGTAAATCGTTTTGCAAACTGCTATAGAGCCGCCTGTTAAAGCATTTCCCAGGTTGTATCAGCGGTCAAAGATCGCTTCTAAAAACGATTCAAAGTAAAATCATTCGCCAATAGCTCTCATCTCACAACTTTTCTTTCGCTAATATAAAACCGGCGCTGAAAAAAAACGAGGCGCAAGGTTCGCAAGCATTGTGCAGAGCGTTTCCTGCTTACGCTCCTGACAACGCCCGCGCGCCGCGCGCCTCTGAATTAAGAAAGCGATAATTGCTTAGATTTTTATAAGGACTTGGCTTTTATCTATCCATCAACAAACACCGGCTTATGCGAATCAAAGCGCACGCCGATGCCAAAGCGTTGCGGCATATCCGCAACTCTCATTGCAATTTCTTCAGTTGCACTGCGCTCTTCGATGCGAACCACCTTGGCGGTGTAGCGCATATGCGTTGCAAGGGTTGTCGGTAATTTAATCGCTAACGATACCTCTGTACCAACTTCAACTTTATGATTCAAATAAAAAAACGCTCCGGTTGAGCTTAAATCTTCCATCACGCAGGATTCGTGAAATAGCCTGCCAAAACTGTCGCGTCCATCAATATCAATTTGCCAATGCAGAATATGTCTTACGGAATTTCGTCTATCAAACACAGTGCCCTCTCTCAACACCTGCAAGTTGGTTCATCCAACTTTGTTTTGTGATTTTATCGGTCGGATCGTGAGGCTTATCCTTAACCTAGTGAGAGAAAATAATAAATTGTCCCGAACTTCCTTGATGCTTGAATAATTTCTTAAATTTATAGGAACCTCAGTTCATCTGATTCGGTCAGATTGCAATAGCAGTCCAAGCAGGTCTAATGCAATTCTCCATTTTGTCGCATTTGGTTTTTGTATTCACCGCTACATGCCCCAACCGCCGCTTAAATGAATGTTGCCGCCGTTGATGTAACGCGCTTCTTCGGATAGCAGATAAAGCGCCGCGCTCACGCAATCTTCAACGCTTCCCAGATAACCTGCGGGAATGGTTTTCAGCATCTTCTGTAATTCGTCTGCGGAGGCGCTGCCCGAATCAATAAACCCGGGCGAGATGGCATTGACCGTGATGTTAAACGGCGCAAGGAGTTTGGCAAGCGTCCGCGTTAAAATCAAAAGTCCCGATTTCGCAATATAGTGTCCGGTGACAAACGGTTGGGCTTCACCTTTATCGGCATTTGCCATACTGAAATTGATGATGCGTCCTGAGCGGCGCTCCTTCATCCCAGGAATAACCGCGCGGCTCACATAAAAAGCCGAATTGAGATTGCCGTTTATCATCTCGTTCCAACCGTCAACGGTTTCTTCTAACAAATTGACGCGATGATAGGGTCCTGCGCCATTGATGAGCGCATCAATATGCCCGAATTCATTTTCAACCATTCGCACAAAGGCTTCCGCCTGACGCGCATCAGACACATCTGCGCGTTCGGAAATCGCCCGCACACCTTTTGCCGCCAATGCTTTATTCAGGCTCGCCGCATCCTCTTCGCTGGCGCGATAACAGGTGGCAATCGCCCATCCGCGCTCACTAAGCGCCAGCGCAATCGCTCGCCCGATGCCGCGCACGCCTCCGGTGATTAAAGCTACCTTATCCATTATTTCTCCTGTAATTTATAAATCGCTGTGTGGCGCGCCTGTGCGGCGATGCGGTTTTCGTTAGCCACAAACAGCAAATCCAAGACCACGAATTCATGCCCTTTGCGCTCGAAACATTCGGCAATGCGCCCGCGCACCGCAAGCCTTTCGCCATCGCGAACCGCGCTGCGATTTATCAACTCACTTCCCACATGAATCCAAGGACTGACGGTGAAATTGCAAACAAAAATCTGATTGGCAAGCGACAGCAGATAACCCGGATGCAGAACCGCTCTCTCACCAAAATAATTCGGCAGATGCTCATCAATCTTTTGCAGATAATCTTTCGCTTGCCCGGTTAAATCAATTTTCTCCGTAAGCGTTCCGATTGCCGCGCCGATGATAAAATTTTCGCGTAAAGCTTTCGAGCGCGCCTCGCTTTCCGGCAAATCTTTAATTGGATAATCATCAATTTGCGGCATCATCCAACTGTCCTTGTCATCCAATGTTGCAATCGCCACGGCGCACACTTCCCCGTCTTCGCGTTCGGCGTTGATAAAAACCCGTCGCGGTTCAGTATCATTATCGACATCTGCGCGAATGGTGAGGCTCTCACCTTCATAAACCGGACGGTTGAATTTGACCTGCATCGCCCCGCGTTCCAACCACCCTTCACCAAACGATTCAACCAGCGGCACCGTCATATAGGCATAAACCGTGACGCCCGGAACCAAGCCGCCGCGAAACCCGTAACGCGAAGCGATTTCATCGTCGTGAATTTTATTTTCGGAATCTGCTGCGGTATTGCGCGCCCGGATACCATAGGATTTTATAGGTGCAAATTTGCTTTTCTGTTCATTCGCGCTCATGTTCGTTCTCGCTTTCATAGCGGTTATTTGTCGTTGCTTTCAGCTTGCTTCAAAAGTTTTTTGAATTCAAGCATGGTTGCCAAGGGCTTGAGGTCGACTTCTTCGCTGAGGTCATAAAGATAATCTTCATCAAGCTCAATGGCATGTTTTAAAAAGGATAGGGCATCCGTTTTACGTCCGAGTCTCGCCAAAGCGCAAGCGCGATGATAATACGCTTCTGCATTTTCCGCATCAATCTTGATGGCTTCATCGGTAGCTGCAATCGTTGCATTCCAGTTTTTCAACTGGCGATAAACCGCTGCGAGCGTAACGTGGGCGTCGATTTTCCTGGCATCAATCTCGATTGCCCGTTTCAATACCGGCAATGCCTGCGCGGCATGATTTTCCTGCAATCGCATATATGCCAGGTAGATATTGGCATCGTAACTTTTTGCCAATCGCTCAGGGTGCAATCCAGCCAATCCTTCGGCGATTTCGCTTTGATCATCAGACTCGTAAAAGCGCAGAAAAAGTTCCGCAAACAAATCCGTTTGTTCAACATCATATTTTGCGCCTTCATCTAAAAGCTGCATCGCTTCATCGTAACGTTTCAGCAATGCCAGAAACTCCGCCAAATCTACATAAGCAATTGGATTTTTGGAATCTCGTTCAATGACCGCTTTATACTCAAAAAGCGCCTTGTCAAAATTTTGTTGACCTCTAAACAGCGATGCCAATCGCTTATGAGGTCGCGGGTCTTCGGGAACCAGTTCGGCATATCGTTCATAAAGTTTCGTCGCCTTTTCCTTCTCTTCTTCCGCGCACAGATTTGCCAGCACTAAAAATGCTGAAACCGGTGGCGCTTTTTCGTTACATAAATCTTCCAGCAAGGTTTCGGCTATCTTCTGTTGTTGAATTGATTCCTCAATCTCTTTCTGCGTCGCCTTTTGATTTCCGACCTGTAATAACTTCACTCTATTGGCGGCTCTCAATAGCGCCTGGGCTTTGATTAAGCGAAAGGCGCGGTTTTGTGGTTCACGCTTTAAAGCCTGTTCGGCGATTTCGAGGGCGATTTTTTCATCCCGTTGCAACGCCAGTAAAGCTCGCGTCTTGGCTGACAGATGGCTGTTTTGATATGCCTTTCTTTGTCGTTCAGCCACCATCATTTGAATAGTTGGTTGCAAGGTATTGCTGACCATCGCAAGGTCAACATCGGGATTTTGAATCTCGGTTACAAACCAGGCTCCGTTTTTTCGAGTCATTTTAAACAGCAACAGAGCATCGCTTTCCGATTGCATAACCAGCGCTTCGGCGTTATCACCTTCACTTTTCAATTTCAAGACCTGCAAGGAATCATCAAGCAAATCCGCAGCGGTGAATTCATCTGAAGTGATTTCGGATAATCGGCTCACGGCAGTAGTGAATCGCTCGCGTTCAGGTTCGCTCAGAGTCGCCCAGACGCCTGCTCCCCAATGAGTTTCCGCCAACATCTCGGCATCGAAAGCCACTGCCAGCGCCTCATTACTTTGCAGGAGAAAATCTTGCCCGATGGCTTGCACCAACAGGGTTGCATCGCGTTGAAATTCGGGAACGGCGCGGGTCGCTTCGAGAATCTCCACCTGCATCAAATTCAAAGCAGCGTAGCTTAATAATTCACCATCCTTTTCGCGTATGTGTGTTGCATCAACATAATGGGTTCCCCACGTCGGGTCGAGTTCAATCCACTCGCCTGCGTAAACTTCAACCCAGGCGTGTCCGCCAAATGAACCGCCGCTGTGCGCAAGCCCCGTAACCATGCGCGCCGGAAGCCCAAGCGCGCGCGCCATTGCGATATACAATTCACTGAATTCCAGACAATCGGCTTCAAGAGTCGCCAGCGTCTGCGCGGCATCCGCAACATCCACACGACGCCACTTCAAATTCTGATGCACCCAATTGGATAGTTTGCATGCCACGCTCCAGGCATCGCGATCTTCACCGGCAATCTCCCGGGCTTTCGCTATCACGTTTTTATCGTCTGAACGCAACTCCCGCGTGGGCTTTAAAAACTCTGCAAACTTCGTATCGGCGATTGGCAATTGTACTTTCGCCGGTGAGGTCACGCGGCGCGGACGCATGGTGACAATCAAGGTATCGTCGGATTGTTTTTCCGCGGTTTGCGAAGTTGAAGCGATAATTTCTTTAATGTGTTCTGTGGCATTCTTGTTGGGTGTTTTAATTCGCAATTTTACGGTTTCGAGTTGCTGCTGGTTAATCAACGGAATGCCGCGCGCTTCGAGTTCGGCATAAGCAAGACGAAAATCTTTGGTCTTTTCGGCAAGTTCGGCAACTGAATAGCGCCCCTCGCGCGCCAGCGATACCGACATCTGCGCATTCAAACCATCCGGCTCCAACGTCATATAAATATTTTGACTGTGAAAAGCTCTCGCAATGGTTGTAAAAAAACTGACCATTCGCAAAAGGTCAGGGTCATCGGTTTTCTTGTTTATCGTATTGATAGCGGCTTCCAGATTATAGCCACCGAATGCCACAACCGTTCCCGGCGCTTGTTTTGTCGCTTTTGAAAAATCGCGCGTATCGGCAAGCTTTTCTTTCATCTCCAATTTATTAAGCGCCGCATCGCCCGGAGCAAAAACCAGGAATCCGTTTTTAACGGTCACGACCATTTCCGTTGTTCCGAATTTGACCCGCGCATAACGTCCGCCAGCGTCTTTGAATAATTTGCCTTCATTAAAAAGCTTCGCCAGCTTATCGCTTTTCAATTTTGCATATATTCCCCATGAAAATTCATCGACCGCTAAATTGGTAGGCAGCTCAAGCAACGCCACGCCGAATTCATCTCCGAGTTCCGGCAATACCTCTTTTTCAAAATCTATTGTCCAGATGGCAGCAATATCTTTGCTGGTCGTTGCGCCAAACAAACCATTGCTCCATTCGCGCCAGCCCTGGACGGCATCGAATTTCAACGAAAAATAGGCAAACGTTGAAGCGGGCAACAATTCTCGCGGAGCAACGAGTTGCGCGGTTTGAAAACCGATAAGCGGCTTTGTCCATTCGCTATCTTTGAAAGATAGCCTGTAAGAATTTTCCCAAGCCGAGTTGGAAATTTTTAATCCGCCAAATTCACTAATCTCATTGGTTTGGTTTTCGCCGGCGGTTGCGGCAGTGGGTGTCTCGTTTGACAGAACGGCTGCGCGGCTAACCGAATCCAGAAATCCCGTGACATCAGCCGTGTAAATCACCTCACCGCCATTGGCGACCGCACGTTTAAACGTTTGATTGGATGCAATGCTGGCGCTTTGACTTTCCAAACGTCTGAGCGCATCGCGTAATGAATACCAGTCGGGCGTGAGCAGCGCCGTATCACCGAGATAGGTCAGATAGAGGTTGTCGTTTTCAATCATCCCGTTCTTAACGTCAAAGGTACGGCGCGTGATGACGTTTACGGGAAACCCTGCGCACTTATCCCTGCCGGTAATAAAATATCTGGAGGGAATTGATTCTGTGGGTTTCGGTGGCTTGGGATTGAAAGCATCGGCGGCAACGATTGGAAAGAATGAAGGGATGAGTCCGATGAAATGTGAAAAGCCGGACGCATAGTTGGCGAGGCTTGCGAAATTACCGATATTTCTTTGATAAATCATCAAGGAACGCTCGAACCTATCGCGATCTTTGATGCGGACAATCGCGGCACTGCGTTGCGCGCCGGGCAGTCCTCGCAATGCGCCTTCGGCAGTCCAATTGCCAAAGGCAATCGGCGCATCGGCATTGATACCGACCTGCTCGAAAAAGGTTTCCCCTTCATCACCCGCGAGGGTTGCCGTCAATTGGGCGCGCAGGGCTTCCATGAAAACCACGAATTGCGATTGTTCACGCGCCGAATCCATTTGCAAATTGGTGAGCGAATCGCCGAGTTTATCGAATGCCTCACCGGGTTTTGGCAATGCCGTGTAGAGCATGGTGTTTGCCGGAAACAGGTTTTCTCCGAGCGGTGAAATGATTGCGGTTTTGGCGCTGGCAGGTGAAGTCAGCTTGGCACTCGCTGTCAAATTCCGCGCCCCTTCCAGTTCATTTCGCAAATGCTCGACCCATACCCAATCGGCAAAATGCGCATCGCCGGATGATTCGTTGAGCAATGCCAGTCGCGCAGTTTTATCCGCAATAGCTTTTAATCGTTCGCGTAACTGAATGCGTTTAATCGTTACCCGCAATTCATTCAAAAAGACTTTTTCTCGGTTGACCGATTCAGGGTTTTCTGTCGGCTTTTGCATAGCGGTTTTCGTTTCGGGCTTGGTTGCCGAAATTTTTTGCAGGTAGCTTTCGATACGCTCAACATCAGCCAGCGAAGCCGAATGACCGAGCGCGATTGCCGCAAACAACCCGGTCTTTTCATCATTCAAGGCATTGAATAACAGCTCAACCGGCAGCGCTTCGTTTCTGGCAATCGCCATCTCCATCGCCAGGTTGGTCAAGGTAGAGTTGTTTTGCGAAAAAATCTCCTGAAAAGGAATTTTGACAAGTTGCGATGGCACTTCTTCAAGCAGATTGAGCGCGAGAAACTGCGGTTGATTCGCCACATAATCCATAGCCTTTACCTGCACAACGCCAAGCGATTTAGGAAGCGCTTTTGCCGGTCTCTTTATCCTCGTGTTTTTTATCGGCGGCGGCGGCGGTGGTGGTTTCGGCAAACCATTCACGTTCATCGAATAGTTGAATGCCGGTTTGGCGGAAGGTTTACCGGCATTGAACAAACTCTCTGCCAGTTGGGCGCGATTTTTTACATCCAGCAACAGGGCGATGTTGAGAAATTTTTGCTCGTGTACGCGGAGACCGGTCGCATCATTTTGTAAAAGCGCCAGGGCGTTGGGCAACGCGGCAACCGCTTGTGCGGCTTGCGCAGCAACATACCAATCAATATCTCCTGCGGCGTAAAACAATAAATCCTTGAGCGAGTCATTACCGCTCATCGCCAGAGCCTTCACCGCGTAAGCGCGAATGAAAGGTCGGCGGTCAATCAGCAAATCCATCGCAACTTCCGAAGAGGCAGCATACATTTGCGATAAATCGGTTATCGCTTTTGAGCGCGCATCCAGGTTATGCCCATCGAGCGCGCTAACCAGGGTTTGCAGTTCATTGACCTTTGATGGGTTGCTGTGTTTGATAACTTTTGAGCGGGCGTTGTCATATTCGCTATAGAAAAACTGGTGAATCGGAAGAGTTGCCGATTGCACAACGGCTTTAAAATAGGGCAGGTGTTCAGGTAAAGAAGCAACCGGCGCGGTAAAAATAAAATTGACCGCCTTTGCGCCATCGACGGTCAGCCAGATTTGTTTGCGCAAAGCTGTGCCTTTCAGGTCTTGATAATCGAAAGCAATTTCGCGAGCTTCAACCCCTGACAACTGCACACGCCGCACCGAAAGCGCATCGGTGCCACCGGGGATATTTCGCAAACCCTGAACCAGCGAGAGCAGATATTGTTTCAGGCTGATGCCTTCGGGTATCGTTTCAATCACTACTTGAAGTTGAACCTGGTCAGCGGTTGAAAATGCAAGCGCCTGTCCTTGTTGCTGCCAGTTGGCGGGGACGCGAAACACCAGATTTTTTTCGGGCGTAACGATGCGCTTGAATTCCGTTGCAGGCAGTTGATAGTTTTGCCATTCGGTAGCGCGCAGGTTGGACTCCTGCGCATCACTGATTGCTGTAAAACACCATAGAAATAGAAAAAATGCCGCGCAAAATCTGTAGAGGTTCCTTGACATAAAAGTTCCCTTCACCTGTAGGTAGTATTTAATTTCGCTTGAGGGTTGCGTTTAGTTTGTCAGCAAATTAAGCGGACTCTTTGAATCCAACATTAATTTTTTGGCGGAGGTATTTTGCCAAATAAGTGAAAAGAAGTATACCCAGATAATCGGCTGTTAAATCCCCAAAATCAAATGTGCGATAGGCGATAAACAGTTGCGAAAATTCTTCAATCGTAACCAGCACAGCGACCACCAAACTGCCGATAAAGATTTGCATACTGCGAACGCGAAAGGTCTTACAAGAGAACAAAATGTTGACGACCAATGCGAGCGTGCCCATCAACAGAAAATGCCCGATTTTATCGCCGTAGGGAACCGCGCGAATCCGGTCAAAGAGGTGGTGATATTTTTTGTGGTCGGCAATCAACACAATGACAAACAGAGTGATGATATAGAGGCTTGCAAGAATTTTTGCTCTCATAAAATAAAAGTGACAAACGCCGTTTTAGTTTAAGTTTTCCGACAATTGGTTGCCAGTCTATTTAACAAAACGATTGCCGGTTTGCCACTATTCAGACAAATCCATTTTTCAATGTCTATCAAGCGTAATTGCGTACCACCCATTCCGCAACCAGCGAAGGCTTTGTCGCATTTTCAGTTTCCACGGTGATGAGCCAGGTGATTTGCCAGCCGCCCGCGACATCTTCGACCGCTTGCAAGGTGCAGCGCGCATGTATGCGTGAACCCGACGGCACGGGCGAAACAAAGCGGAGTTTGTTCAAGCCATAGTTGATGCCCATCTTGAAATTGCCTTCGATTTTAACCGCCTGCGCCACCAGATGCGGCAACAGCGAAAGCGTCAAAAATCCATGCGCGATGGTTGACCCGAAAGGGGTTTCCCGTTTTGCCCGTTCAACATCGACGTGAATCCATTGATGGTCGAGCGTCGCATCGGCAAAGGCATTGATACGCTCTTGCGTCACTTCCAGCCAATCGCTGACGCCGACCTCCTGCCCGACCAAGGTTTTCAGTTCTTCAATTCCGTTAATCACTCTAGCTGCCATTTTGTCTCCTTTGAAAATCAATTATAGTTTTTATTGCAACTCAATAAACACAAGAACCCTGAAAATGGCTACAGTAGCCAGTTTTACGCA
Source organism: Acidobacteriota bacterium (assembly GCA_040754075.1). Lineage (NCBI taxonomy): Bacteria > Pseudomonadati > Acidobacteriota > Acidobacteriota bacterium. The sequence continues at coordinate 497,268 of JBFMDH010000001.1, read as the reverse complement.
TCTAGCGTTTTGAATCAGGTATATCATTACGAACGAATTTTGCTACGCGACCATTTGGCCCGACTGCCCAACCAACATCCGCCTGATTGGTAAAAACCACACTGTTGTAATTGGCTTTATCCAAACTCATCCACTCGTTGCCACCACTAATGGAAATATCGGAACCCGAAGTTCCGGCGGCAACCATAGAGAGCACTTTGCCGGTTGCCGCATACGTAACCGCCGAGCGATAACCGCCGAGACCTTTCGCCTCAACCAGTGTCCAGGTTTTGCCGCCGTCTTTAGTCACCGCGACATTGTTTTTCGCCTCATTCGGTTTTTTGTAATCGCCGCCAACGATGATGCCTTCATTATCATTTCTGAAAGCGATGGAAAAGATGCCAGCCGCTTCACCGGTTATGATTGGTGTGGTTGCAACAGACCACGTGCGACCTCTATCGGTTGAACGGTGAACGCGAGACGCTGCGCCGCCTGTGGCAATCCACAGGTTGCTTTTGCCCCGCGTCATAATACAAGTGCCGCTTGCTGCAAACATCGCTTCGCCCGGCAAGGCTTGTGGCAGGCTCTCTGCCGGTAAAGGCGTCCAATGTTTGCCGCCATCTTTTGTCGTTATCAATAAAATTTTGCCATCCACCGGATCGCTCATCGCAATGCCGTGCTCTTTATCCCAGAAAGCCATCGCATCAAAAAATGCCTTCGGGTTTTCATTTTTAAATTGCAATGCCCAGGTCTTGCCGCCATCTGTGGTTTTGTAAATGCGCGACAAATCGCCATTGCCGATACTTAACAGATAGGCGGTATTCGCATCAAAAGCTTCAACGTCACGAAAGTCGAGTTTATCGGCATCCGGCACACTCGCAGCCATCCAGTTTTTGCCGCCATCGGTAGTTTTAACGAAGGTGCCTTTGGTGCCGCTTGCCCAGACAACCTTGTCACTCACGACCGCAAGCCCGCGAAATGACGCATCGGTTTTCACATCTTGAACTTGCCATTGGGCATTCACGGTCATCATCGCAAACATTATTACGCTCCCGATTAAAACAGCGTGAAGCAGAATAATTTTCATCACAGAGACGCTTGCAGAAGAAGGGGAGAAAGGGAGAAAGGGAGAAAGGGAGGCAAAACATTTTTGCCATCTTCCCACTTGCCGGTTCAACCACTTTGTTTTGAAGTATGTCATGAAGTTCAACATCTCCCTTTCTCCCTTTCTCCCCTTCTCCCCATCTGCTTTTGCACCCAACTGTGGTTTTTCTTTTTTCATCATATCGCTCCTGCTTTACGAAATAGGTTAATCTCTTCATCAGTAAACCCGAGTTCGCTTAACACTTCATCGGTGTGCTCGCCAAGCGTCGGGGCGCGATGGCGCAACTTGGCGGGCGTTCGATTCAGTCTAAGCGCCGGATGTGAAACCGGAACCGGTTGTTCACTGGTCGGATACACCAGGGTCTGCAACAAACCGCGAGCTTTCACCTGCGGGTCAGCCGCTACTTCGTCAAGGTTATAGACCGGACCACAAGGAATGCGGGCTTTTTCAAGTTCGGCAATCGCTTCATCGCGGGTTTTCGTGGCGCACCAGGCGTTCATCACCTCTGCGATAAATTCACAGTTGTTGCCGCGTGTGATGTCATCTTTGCAGCGCGGGTCGTCTATCAAATCTTCACGCCCGACGACGCGCGCCCAGCGGCGAAACATCGGATTGCCGATGACCTGTGTGAGCACCCAACCATCTTTGGCGCGATAAATATCGCTTGGGGCGCTGTAATAACTGGCATTTCCCTGTTGTTTGCGTTCAATGCCGGTCAAGGTTCTTTCGGCAAGTAACGGCGTCATCATCATCACAGCCGTCGATAGCAACGATACATCGATGAGTTGCCCGCGCCCGCTTTTTGCTCTTTCATACAACGCTGCCATCGCGCCGAATGCGCCATGCAAAGCGGTTCCGAAATCGCAATAAGCCGCCATCGCGCGAAGCGGCGGGCTATCGGGAAAGCCTGTGAGACTGACGGCTCCGCTCATCGCCTGCGCCACGGTGTCGAAGCCAACCCGCGTTGCGTAAGGTCCATCGGGTCCGAAAGTCGAAGCCATTACCAGGATGATGTCGGGTTTGATTTCACAGAGGGATTCATAATCGAGTCGATTTTTTTTCATCACATCAATCGGCAGATTGACGATGACGATGTCTGCCGATTTGATTAAGCGCCGGGTGATTTCTGCGCTTGTGGGATTGGAAAAATCCAGTGTGATGCCGCGTTTGTTGCGATTGAGATTGAGAAATAATCCGCCTTCGCCGCTTTCAGTAACTGGCCCCAGGTAGCGGTCTTCGCCACCTTCACGCCGTTCGACGCGAATCACCTCCGCGCCAAAATCCGCGAGCAAAGTCGCGCAATAAGGCGCAGCAATAAAGCGTCCGAAATCAATCACTCGAATGCCTTCGAGAATTCCTCTCACCTCAAACCTCCTCTGATTGCGGATTGCGAAATGCGGATTGCGGATTTTTCATTTCAACTATCAACCGGATTTTGAAAATGTCGCTTCCGATTAAACATTTTGCAATAAATGGGTTGATCACCGGCACTTCTTATCAATGCGCATCTTGCAATCCGCAATCCGCATTTCGCAATCCGCAATTGAATGGGCATCCTACCTTTTGAAAAAACTTTCTTCAACCGAACCCACGTGAAATGAAATCATAATTTGAATGTTGCTGAAAAAATCCGAATCCAGTAGTTTTGTTGCCTACAAAATCTGACCCGTTTTAAGTTTGAATGCTTTTGAAAGGAGACTGAGATGACTATACACCTTAACCGTAAATTTATTTTGATTTCAGGAATCGTTCTGCTCTTTATCGCCGCCGTCGCGCTCTATCAAATCAATACGCCGACCACGAATGCCCAATCGGGTGGTTGCGAATATATTTTCGATGTCAGACCGGATGCGGCGACCTTGAGCGCCTTGCCCGCTACCGGCACGACGTTTTATCTGCAAGGAAAAGTTTATCCGTTCAGAACCATCAATCAGGCAACCTGTGAATTCGCCAAAGCGGAACCGGTTGAAGTCGGCACCTGGCGGGCGTGGGGCGAGGTCGCCGATGACGGACGATTGGTGATGAAGCATAGTTTTCTGCTTCGGTGCGGAACCGTTGAATTACAGGGCGTGACCGGCGTGTTATCGGCAACCGGCGGCGCAGGCCCGGCAATCGTTGGCACGCAGGGACCGCCGTTTACAGGTCCGACGGAAATTCTTGCAGTCGTCGGCGGCATCGGCGTTTATCGCGGCATCAACGGTGAAGCGGAGATTCGTCCCTACTGCTCTGACCCGACACAGATTTTCCGTTATGACCGACCGTTCTGCCTGCAAATTCAGGAAGTCAATTGTTGTAAAAAACGTTAGGCGAAAAGTGTTGAGAGAAAAGTGAAATTTCGAGTTTTCACTTTTCTCTCTTTCGTTGAACGCTTCGCCAAAGGAGTTTTATGCGAGTCAAGACAGTGCTTTTATTGCTGACCCTCTGTTGTAATTTTTCTTTTACACTCAATGCCGGTCAAAGCGCGAAACCTGCGGCTTCGCCTGATGCGACGGTCAAAGAATTTTATCGTTGGTATATCGAACAACTCAGTAAAAACATCGACCCGCTCAGTCAGAAAAAATCGACGATGGCAAAATACCTGACTCCCGAATTACTCAGAAAAGCGCCCAGATTGATTGAGCAAATGGATGCCGACATTTTCATCAACGCGCAGGATTTCGATGAAGCTTGGGGAAAGCATGTGATGATTGCAAAGTTGATGATTCAAGGAGCTAAAGCAACCATGAATGTGACGCTCAAGGGAAGTCCATCATTCGGCGATAGCAAAATGCGCATTCATATGAAGCAAATCGCGGGCGTCTGGAAAATAGATAGAATCGACCCGCTTTAATGAAGTGCGGCTGTAATTACCGTGACCGAAAAATCGCCCCGTACCGGCAGCATCGCCAAGCCGGGCATTTTCAACAGTCAAGCCGCCAATAACCGCTAATTCCAACGATTGTCTTGTTGTTTATTTTTCCTAACCAGCCAATCGAGAGCAATTGCATTTTACAACCCCAGACAGTCTTTTTTTCCACTAAGAAAAGCCGAAGAGGTCATTGACAAGCTGCAAATATCAGGAGTAATTTCCCTGCCAAAAGATTACCAGTCAGGTAATGCATTGAAGTTTGGTGAGAAACATTTAGTCTTTTCAAAGTCGAGAGTTCACCAATTGAACTGAATCAAAGGCTGATTGATGAGTAAAGTTCGCGCAACCATTTTACATATTTCCGACCTGCATTTTGGCAGAAAATTTTTTATCAAACAGACGAATGAAGAAATCATCAAAGCATTAAATACCTTGATTGAAACCCACAAGCTAACGCCTGACTTCTTAATCGCTTCGGGGGATGTGGCGGAACACCCTTCGCCCTTTGCCATGTTTGAAGCCCACAAATTTATCTGCACCCTGGCTAAGCAATCCGGTATCGCTCCGGCTAATGTGCTGGTCATTCCCGGAAACCACGATTACAAACGCATGGGGCTTGTGGGATTCTGGCGCTTGACCCGCATTCCGTTTGAAATCTACTTCAGAAAACAATGGAATGGTGAGGCATCTTGGGATGAGCGATTGGAACATTTCAGAATCAATCGACTCGAACGCCTTGGTCGCTATTTGAAACTGGCAGGCAATGCGCTGTTGCCCAAAGGGAAAGCCCTGCGTGATGCGGATGCGGTTCAAACCCTGATTGACAGAGGTCGCCAACTGGCAATATTCGGATTGAATTCAACCCCCTTGTTTGAATGGTTCGGTATGGCTACGGGCAGAGTCAGTTTCGATCAAATCAGAAAGCTTTCGACGAAAATAAACGCCGAACTTGGGGAAAGCGATTTTTTTAAAATCGTCGTGGTGCATCATCATCCGTTGCCAATAATCCAGGACAAAGAGAGCGGTCTGTTTAACAGTTTCATGGTTTTTCATAACGCCGGTCTTTTCCTTGACCACGCTGTGAAAGAGGGAGTGGATTTGATTCTTCATGGGCATAAACACCGTTCCGGTTTTTCTCGAATAACCTATGATTTTGAGGACGGAACCAGGCACAGCATCGCCGTACTGGCTGCGGGTTCCACAACCCATAAGCACCCTTCTGACCCGCTCGGCAATGGTTTCAACATTATAAAGATTTATGATGATGATACGGTTGAAGTGGAACAAAGTTTTTACGCAGAGGATGGCAAGCCGAACCCGAAAAGTCCGCATTATGACCTTTATGATTTAAACGATATAAGAGAGCGCCGAAAAAATTTTGAACAGCGAAAACTCGGGCTATCCATCGGTCACATTGCCAAGGTGATTTCCCTCACGCGCCAGGGCTATAGTCAGGTGTTGATTCAACTACAGGATTGTAAAGTTCTCACCAGAGACGGAAAGGATGTTTATCCGATTGAGGATTTAGAAACCGACAGGCCGGTCTATATCAGAGGGTTGGCGCTCCAGGAAACGGATACCTCTCCTGACCATGCGTTTATGAATATTCAACCCGGCAGCACTCCCTGGAATACCAAAGGACAAATCACTTTTCAGAAACGCCTGAAAGAACACCCCACCTTCGACCTGGAATATACTTACCGCTTGATGAATGGTCATGCGCTCAGCTTGAAAGAATTTCAACGAAGATATCCGATTAATTTCATGGGAGAAAAATTAAAGTGGGAAATCGCCACTATCGAATGTGAACGACCTGCCGATTACCTCAGACTCCAGGTTAATTTTCCTGACGGATTCGACATGGGCACGATAAAAGATTTCAATGCGATTGCCCAGTATGCGCCAAAAACCACATCCGTCAAGTCCAATGACCGCAAATTCATTCAACACGACAAAGAGAGCTTCAGAATCCAAAATAAACTCAAGTGTCAGGGAAGAAGTCTGATATTGGATGTGCCTTCTCCGGTGAGTTATTTTCGCTATCGAATTCAGTGGAGCTACAAAGCAACTGCGCCTGATAAATCCGCTAGTCAAGAGGTGATGGAGAAATTGCGGTTTGTGAGAAAGCAATTGTTAATGATTGCCCAAAAGCGTCAGGAATCATCTGCCGGTGACTATGCCGATTTGGTTCATATTCTGGAAGGGTTGCTTGAGTATTTTCACAAAAAATATCCGGCGAGGAATTTACGAGAAACCTTGCAAATCAGTCTGGCGATTTTCGATGATCAGCATTCCGTCTTGAGGTGTGTGCTTTCAAACTTCGGTCACATTGAAAATTTATTTGACGAATATTTCATGCCCGGTGAAGGTTGCCAAGGGTCGGCTTTTGAAACCGGCGAAGCGGTCTTTTACAATCCGCTTGCAGATAAAACCGAACTCTATATCAGTCCTGATGAAATGGCGGCATTCAGCGGAAAGCCTTCCTCTTGGGTTCCTTGTAATATTCTTCTCTCCATTCCCTGGATTGACCAATCAGGCATAGCGATGGGCGTACTAAACGTTTCTTCTACCCAAGAATATTCTCGCCTGCTGCCGGTTTTTGACCTGACGGAAGCACAGAAACAACAAGAAAGAAGCGATTTGAAAGCCTTGACACAAACATGGGGCAGTCTCATTATAGATAAACTCGTTAATTGATAATGGAAGGAAATCATCTGATGTCAGTAAATGGAATGGTTCGCTTAGACATTGAAAACGTAAAGGTCAATCAGCAATCCAAAGAGCTTATTAAAGAGCTTAAAATTTTTCGAGATTTAATCGTCCGGGTTGGAGAAGAAAAGGCAAATTTAATTATTGAGCACGGTTCGCAAATCATTTTAGAGGACACCAATCCCACGACGTCAAAATAAAGCAAAAGCTCGCTCGTCAATATTCCCCTAAAGTTTCGCCCCAGTATTTCTGCCTGAATTCCTGCCTTCCTGACCATCTCTTCAAAGTGCAGGCGATTGCGCCCGCTCACCTGCCACAGTCCGGTAATTCCCGGTTTATTCTTGTGTATCCCGATTGGGGTTTGCTTTAGGGCGTTTCGAGGAGAGTTTCCGTTGTTTTGGCGGTTTGATTTGAGCCTTTAGCAAAATGTTTTCGAGTTGTGGAGCAGCCGTTCACGTTCAAATTCTTCGCGCTCGGCGTTTCTCCGAACCTCATCTTTTGTCTCTCGCAAAGTTTGAGACAATTGCCGGGTTTCATCTTTCGTCTCGCGTATAGTTTCAATCACTCGATAAACTTCATTGGTGGTGTCGCGCAAAGCTTCAGACAATTGGTGGATTTCTTTTTTAAGAGCGTCTATCTGTTCGGTATGGCGATTAACGGTAAGGTTCAGCGCAAAAATTTATTTGGCAATTTCAAGCAGCTTTTTCCACATTCTTTCTTCGCGCCTCGATTTCTCTCATTATCCGCTGAAACTCCGTTTGATGCTCTGCGAATTTGGCGGCTTGAATTTCACCTTGCTTTACCGTGTGTTTAATCCCTTTGATCAACTCGTCGAGTAACTTCTCAAACTCTTTCCGCTTTGATTCAGGAACCTCAATTAGCAATTTCTCTTCCATAATCTCTGTTCCTTTCTCTGTCACTTTCTCACAATCGCAAGTGAGATTTCAATAAGTGTTATCGCCGCGCAGCATCACCGGAAGGGTTTTAAACATAATCTTCAAATCCAGCCACACCGACCAGTTTTCCAGATAGAAAATATCGAGCCTGACCATCTCTTCAAAGTGCAGGCGATTGCGCCCGCTCACCTGCCACAGTCCGGTAATTCCCGGTTTGATATGAAAGCGATTGCGATGCCAGTCTTTGTAATGCACGACTTCGTAAGGAATCGGCGGACGCGGGCCGACGACGCTCATCTCGCCCAGTAAAACATTGAACATCTGCGGCAATTCATCAATCGAATAACGGCGCATCCAACTGCCGATGCGCGTAAGCCTGGGGTCATCTTTGACCTTGCCATAAATCGGTTCATCACTGGTTCCCTGATTGGCATGTTCACCGTTAATCATTTTTTCCATGAGTTCCCGGTGCGCCTGATCGTCGACGCCATCAATCATCGAACGAAATTTGTACATCAGAAAAACCTTGCCATCCATGCCGACACGTTCCTGTTTTAAAAATACCGGACCCGGCGATTCGCGTTTAATCAACCACGCCAGCACCATCCAGAACGGCGAGGTCAAAATGATGGCAGAGGTGGCGACCACGATGTCTACCCCACGTTTGAGTACCCGTTGCCAGCCGCGAAGTGGCTCTTCGTAGAGCTTAATCATGGGCAACGACCCGATAGTGGCAATTTCGGTTTTGCCCGGCATACAGTCAAACAAATCGGGAATCACCCGATATTTAATGTGATGGTCACGCCCACATTCCATCAATACGTGAAACATTCTCGCGGGGCTGATGCTCGAATCGGTAATTAACACCTCTTCGATGCCGTGGCGTTTGACCAGGTCAGGGAGGTTATCGAATGAGCCGAGTTTGCGGATACCATGTTTTTCAATACCCGATGCGGTTTGATTTTTTCGCGCCGTCACTACCCCGACCAGTTTGTATCCGAGGCGCGGTTTTTCAGACATTTCGGCAATGCAAACATCTGCCATTTCGCCTGACCCGACAACCACCGTGCGAATCAGATTGCGCTCATTATTGCGCGACACGATTTGCAAAGTCCGCACAAATATTCTGAGCATCCAGAAAAGTCCTATCGACAGCACCCAGTCATAAATGAACACCAGACGCGAATAGGAAAAATCCTGTTTGACAATTTCGCCATCACGAATCGCAAACCCCTGGCGAAACAGGAAAGCGATGACCACCAAAATCATGAACGACATCGTGGCGGCTTTAATGATGCGGAAAAAATCGCCGGAAAAAGAGAATTCGCCACGCAGTTTATGAAAGCTGTAATGATGGAGCGCGTAAAGTTTTACGAAAGGCACGAATAATAAAATGCTGAAATAAGGTTTGAAATCGGGCGCAATGCCGACGGGTAAGGTCTTCCATCGCTCCCATAAAAAAATCGGCGCATCCTGACGAATTTCGTAGGCTAACACAAAGGCTAAAACGGCAAGCAGGACATCTACAAAAATTAAGGAGATGACCATTACGGCGTTCGACGCCAGACTGTATCGATTGGCTCCGGTTTTTATCGCTTCGACTGTAGCAGCTTGTTGAACCATTTATTTTTCAATCAATCAAAATTTATAGGGAGAGATACAGCGGTTCAAATCTAGTGAGAAAGGATAACACACGGGTCGGTTCTCAGTCATTGGTCAATTGTCCGTTATCATTGGTTATTGGCAAAGGGTTGGCAGTTGAATTGAGCGGCATTCAAACAACAAACGGGATAACCATTGGCGAACGACAACGGACAATTGACCGGAATTCAGTTCACTTCAACGGGAATGCTAACATTTACGGTTTGAGGGCGCAAACATTGCTCGTTATTGCAGGCTTGAATGGTTAATTTGCCTTTCACGGTTTGACTCGCCGCCGCCGCGCCTGCGCGAACCGTGAATTTCAATACGGTTCGTCCCTCAAAAACCGAAAGCGGCTTTTCAGAAAACGAAAACTTCTGCATTTTGGCTTTCGGATAAATCACGCCGCCGAGCGTCAACCCGGCGGACTTTTCGAGTTTGAGCGCCGTGGCAATCAAATAGGTTTCCGACGGGCGATTGGAATTGATGTGATAGCCGCCCTGTATATCCAAGGTCACCGTAGCCGTACCCGCGCCACCTTTTTTCACCGTGACATTTGCGGCAGAAACTTTGACGACACTTGCTGAATTCTGCGCCATCGCGGTGGCGCTGCATAAAATTATTGCGGCGAATAAACAAATCGCTTTACTCAATTTCATAATTCCTCCGTCAATCGAACGTTTATAAAATTAAAATACCGAATTTATATCTATCGAACAAACGCTTGCCTGCTTTGCGCTTTCGATAATCGCCAGGCAAGCAAGGCTGGTCGCCGTCAGCGATTCAAGGCTAATGGGCAAAGCGGTTTTTCCGTGCGCTGCATCCAAAAACGCCGCGATTTCCGCCGCGTGCCCTTTGTCCTGTGCGCTGCCTCCTAGTTTAATCGTTTTGCGGTCGGAAATTATTTCCGCTTTTTTAAAATCATCTAAAATGGCGACCTCACGTTCGCCAAAAATTTCGACGCGCTCTTTGGCAACCGCTTTACTGCCACTTGCCGTATAAACAATCGAAGCAACCGACCCGTCGCTCATGGTCATTGAAACCGTGACGCTGTCATCAACAAAACCGGCTGTGCGTTTTTGCGGCACGAGCGCCGCGCTCACCTGCACAGGCAAAGCATCGGTGATGAATTGCACGAAATCAACAAAGTGACAGACTTCTCCGATGATGCGCCCGCCACCCTCTGTTGCATCATGCGTCCAATGCTCTGCGGGCACTTGCCCGGCGTTGACGCGATACAAAACCGTGAGGACGCCTGCGCGATTCGCGAAATGTTTTTTAAGGTCTACGGCAAGCGGCGCAAACCGGCGATTGTAGCCGACGGTCAGGACACCCGCTGTCTCACGCGCTGCAAGGATAACCTCGCGTAAACCTTCAAGAGTGGTTGCCAACGGTTTTTCAACAAACACCGCCTTGTTTTGCCGCAAAGCTCTGGTGGCTAAATCGGCGTGTGAATCGTGGCGCGTGGCGATGAATAGGGCTTCGCTCTTTTCATTATTTAAAATCTCATCGGCATCGGTCGTTGAATAGACAAAGCCGAACATCTCTGCGGTATTTTTCGCATTAATGCCGGTCGCCGTGGCAACCCCTTCGAGTTGAACTTTTGCGGCGCGTTTAACAATCGGCAGCAAGACGCCTCTGGCAAAACTTCCCGCGCCAATGAAACTCACACCTAACGCACCTTCAGAAGTTTTTTTGGCGTGTGAGGTTTTAACAACCTTGCCGCTTGCAATCTCCGCCTGCGGGTATTCAAGCACAATGCCGCAATAACGCTCACCGCCTTTGTTGGTGATTAACTCGTAAGCGTCCATCGCCTGCGCCACCGAAAAGCGATGGGTGGTCAGCAAATCGGTTTTCACTTTGCCTTCGGCGATCAGTTGCACGAAGGCTTCCATATTGCGCCGCTCCGTCCAACGCACATAGGCAATCGGGTAATCATTGCCCTTCTCTTCATATTCGGGGTCGTAACGTCCAGGTCCGTAAGAACGCGACAACCGCACCTCGAGTTCTTTCAGGTAATAGGCATTGCGCGGAATGTTCATGCCGATAAGGCCAACGGCAACGATGCGCGCGCGGTCACGCGCAAGGTCGGCAGCGAGTTCAACCGGCGCATCCGATTTGGTGCTTGCCGTAATAATTATCGAATCAACGCCGCGCCCTTCGGTGAGAATTTGGCAGGCGGTGCGCACGCCCTCTTCGGTTGCGGCGACAAAATCGGCACCGGATTTTTTCGCGAGTTCACCGGCAAGCGGATCAATATCGAATCCCAGCACGCGACAACCGGCGGCTTTCAACATCTGCACCGTCAGTTGCCCGATGAGTCCAAGCCCGATAACCGCGACCGCTTCGCCGAGTCGCACATCGGCTTGGCGAATGCCCTGCATGGCGATGGCGCCGACGGTTGTGTAACAGGCAGATTCAAAGGAAGCGGCATCCGGCAATTTACAACAGAGGTTTTGCGGAACGAATAACACTTCGGCGTGCGAAGCATAACCCGCGCCGGCGCAAGCCACGCGGTCGCCAACCTGAAAACCGTTGACGTTTTCGCCAACGGCAATCACGGTTCCCGAGGCGCTGTAGCCGAGCGCCTTTATCTGATTGAGTTTGGCGGTGACTTTTTCATAAGTCGAGCGAATGCCTTCGCGTTTAAGGGTATCGAAAACCTGGCGCACGAGGTCTGGGCGTGAGCGGGCTTTGCCAACCAGAGAACTTTGCGCGGTTTCAACAATCGTGCGTTCCGTACCGGCGCTAATCAGCGAACAGGCGGTGCGAATCAGCAGTCCTCCGGCTTTCAAAGCTGGGGGTGGCAATTCTTCTACGGTTAATTCGCCGGTGCGGTAATTCTGAACGACTTGTTTCATCACAGTCAGTAGTCAGTAGTCAGTAGTCAGTAGTCAGTAGAAATTTGTCAATAACTACAGACTGGAAACTACTGACTATTGACTTTTATAAGAGGGGATAATCCATGCGTCGTTTATGACGGTAGCTTTGCAGAACCTTGTGAACCTGACGCGGGGTGATGCCTTCAATCAAATTGGCGATGGTGTAGTGCAATCCATGTTCAGGGGGTTCAGGCGCGGCTAAATAATCTTGATAGGCTTTAAGAATCTGTTCCTGAATTTCGGGTGACGGATCCGGCACGTTTGAAAAGGCGCGTTCATCATCATGCAAAATATCGAGCCAGCGCAAAATTTGCCAGCGCGTCACATAACCGAGTTGTTCGGCCATTTTTTCCGGCAATTCCATCAGCCGAAACTGTTGCGCGTCCATCTCTTTCCAATAGAGTTTTTCAATCTCGAATAACTGCAAACGGGTCGGCTCAGGCGTTGGCGACTGTTCATATTCCGATTTCGCCCAATCGCGAATGATTTTCATCGTCTGTTTATAAGGTACGCCGAGTGTTTTACTGATGGCATGTCGGCGTCCACCGTCCGGGCGATAGCCGGTTTCAACAAACCGCCGGTACATATCAATGGCTTTGTCTCTGAGGTCCGGCGTGATGTCAATTTTGCTGGAATTCAGATACTCTTGCAGCACATCGGCAACCACTTTGCGCTTGACCCAGAGTTTCGTTGCGATTTGCGAATTGACTTCACGCAAAGCGCTTTCCTTACCGACAAACTCCGTTTGATAGCACTCAATGATTCGTGTGCGAATTTCAGGGGTAAGCGCATCAACTCGCGGCGCACGCGGTTGCTTTTGCTTGCGCGGCGCGGCGGCTGAGCGCGAGGAATGGTGTGCGGGACGCGGCACGGCACGAACCGGTGCCGAAGCCTTATGAACCACAATAGGCTTTGGCGTCGTGGGAACGTGCTTGACGATTTTTTTCTTAACGCACTTTAAACAATAAGCCGCTTTTCGGTCGGGCGAAAAAAAGGTAGTTCCGCAAACCGTACAAGTTCTCCGAAATTTCATTCCGCTCATAAGCTCAATAGTGTAAATTCGATGCGCGTAAACTTCAACTTTAATCGGCAAATTTTAAGATTCGCCAATCTGTTCGGCATCGATAATGGGAATTAACCTGTCTTTTCGTTTAAAAAAAAATTTACTGAAAGCCAGCGCATCACCTTCAGTTGGTCGCTCTTTTTTTAAGTTCTCGGTTCTCAGGACATCTTTGGTCGATAGGGTGATGACATCATCAATCCGGTCTGCAAGCAACCCGAGTTGCGAATCGCCTTTGAGCAAAATCAACCGTTGTTTATGTTTTAATTGCGCCTCTTCGGCGCGCAGATGGGTGACCAATGTCATGCGCCCGCGCACACTCGCTACCCCGATGATGCCGGATGGCGAATGCGGCAATGGCGTGATGCGCGGCGCATCAACGACGCCTTCGGTCTGTTCAACTGAAATCGCCAACGGTTCATTATCAATTTCAAAAACCAGAAATGAAAGTTTATCGTGGTCGCCGTCCTGAACCTGTTCTTCATTCAAACGCAAAGACCTTGCCGCCAGTCTCAGCAGTGAATTGATGGTCGCAGTGGTTCGTCCTTTTGGCATCTGAATTATTGCTTACACCCGCATGCTTCTCAGCATCAACAGACTCGGTAAATCCAAAACCAGCGCCACATCGCCGCCTTCGAGGTCAACCGCGCCAATGACGCCTTTGATTTTTCGCCCAAGCGAGCCTAACGATTTCACAACAATTTCACGTTGCTCGAAAAATCGTTCAACCGCGATGGCAACATACTTTTCATTAACCCGAGTAATAAAAATCGGCACACGCTCCTGAGTTTGCCCGGCTTTGGTGGCTTTGCCATTTGCCGACTCGTGCTCTGCCTGATGCAGCAGGCGCGCGCCGCCAAGCCCCAACAAATAACGCAATTCAATGAGCGGCACAATAAACCCACGCCATTCGACGTTGCGCCGACCATCGCGACCGAGCACATCGTCCGAATGCAGATAAACCAATTCGACGATTTGCCCAACATTAATCGCATAACGCCATTCGCCCACGCCGACCACAAAAGCCGAAATCATCACCAGCGTGGTGGGCACGGCAATTTCAAATGTCGCGCCTTTGCCCGGTTCGGAAGTCACGCGAATTTCGCCGCCCAATTCATGCACGACGCGCTCTGCGGCATTCAATCCGACACCGCGTCCCGAAACCGATGAAATTTGTCCGGCGGTTGAAAAGCCCGAATGAAAAATCATTCTCAGCAATTCTTCATCGGCTAAATTATCGTTCTCGTCGATAGCGCCAATTTCAATCGCCCGGCGGCGCACCTGTTGTAAATCGATGCCGTGCCCGTCATCGCTAATCGAAATGCTGGCGCGTGTGCCTTCAAGCCGGGCATCCAGTTTAATTTTGCCGCGCGCATTTTTGCCGAGGATTCGGCGTTCCTGCGGCAGTTCCAATCCGTGGTCAATGGCATTACGCAGGATGTGATAAAGCGGGTCGGCGATGCGGTCAACAATCATTTTATCGAGCAAGGTATCGCGTCCGGCGATTTCCACCGATACGGATTTCCCTAATTCACGCGCCAGACGACCCGCAAGCCTTGCTGCGCGGGTATAAGTTTGCGCCAATGAAACCATGCGCAATTCAACCAGTCGCTCTTCGAGTTCGAGGAATTCGCGTTCGAGTTTTTTAATGCTCGATTTCAAATCGAACCGCTCACGCGCGCCAAGCCCTGCGGCTTGCAAAAAATTATTCGCCATCGAAGAGAGTTTTTGCGCTTCGATGGAAAGTTCATGCGCGATGCCCGATAGTTCATCGATTTTAGTTAAATCCACCCGCACATTTGGCGACAGCGGTTGCAGGGATTCCTGCGCGAAAGCGGTCGGCAATAAATTTTCAGTCGGTTTATCGCTCTTTGCGGTTTTCGATTTTCTGCGCCCCACAACCCGCAACGCTTCCCCGGCAATGCGCCAGGTCGAACGCCCGACGCGATACAACCGCGCATTAAATTTATCGGCAATCGGTTTGATTTCACTCTCTTTACCAAGCGTCGCCAGCAACAATTTAAAGCCCACGGTCTCGGCAGATTTTGCCGGCTCAGGCAATGTGGTAATCAGTTCGCCGATTTCGGCAAGCTGGTTGGTGAAGGCGCGATACTTCGTATCAATATCGCTGATTTTTATCTGCACGCTGAATGCATAGAAAGCGCGTTCGGCATTAAAATTTTCTCTGATGCGATGGCGTTCATAATCGGTGAGCAATCGGCGTTCGCTTTCCGAAAGCCCCAAAGATTCAAGCTCGCCTTCTTCCTCTTTGATGCGGGTGCGCGGACGCGCGGCAATGCGAATCAGCAAATCGCGCAGGCGTTCATAATCTTCTTCATTTGCGGAGCCGCGCGCTGCGCCTGAAACCAGCGCGGCAAGTCCGGCACCGCATTCCTGTAATAGAAGAACCGAATCTTCGGCATCCAGCTTGAATTGTCCCAGGCGAAGGTCATCAAGCGTATCTTCAAATTCGTGAGTGAGCGCCTGCACCTCGGCAAGCCCCATCATTCCGGTTAACCCTTTCAGAGAATGAACGGTGCGAAAAATGCGATTGATGAGATTGATGTGCGGTTGTGGCGTGAGAGAATCAAGGTCGGTGAGCAGTGAATCCAGCAGTTCTTCGGACTCAGAGAGATATTCACTCAATAATGCCTTGTCTTCAATCATAGGCTAATGATGAGTGAGCGACAAAAAACCGTTATTGTTGGTTTGAGAGATCAGTGGTGTTCAACTCATCCCTCAATTCCCATTGGAGCTTGATGCGCTTGAAACACTCTGTTCGTTTTCAAGGTCTCGTTTTATCGCATCCAGAATACCATTGATGAATTGCGTCGCCTCAAAGGTCGAAAATTTCCGAGCGATTTCCAACGCTTCATTGATCACCACGGTCTTAGGCGTTTCCGGCTCAAAAAGAAATTCATAGATGGCAAGCCGCAAAATGTTCCGATCAACGATTGCCATGCGCGAGATACGCCAGTTTTCCGCCCGACTTCGGATTAATTCATCAACTTCTTTCAGATGTGACACTGCGCCCAATGCGAGCCGATTGGAAAATTCCCGGTCAACTTCACCGAATTCGTCGCCGAATTCCCCCCAGTAGGTTTCAACCAGTTCGTCCACTCGCGGTTGAGCCACATCGAATTGAAAGAGCATTTGTAAGGCACAAACTCTCGCCTTACGTCTTGCACCCATAATAACCACCTACTAAAAATATCAAAATATGAATTCCACTAATTCAATTAAGCGTCCCTTTACAGATTGCCAAATCAAGCCGTAAAAAACAATTCTGATTTCGCCAATATGCGCTTTTGGTGAAAATAATTTTTAATTATTTTGAGTTTCAAAATGCTGACGCAACTTCCCTTGCAGATTTTCAACCAGTGACGCATCAGCACTCTGAAAAATATTATGTTGTTCGTCAGGGTCGCTCAGCAGTTCATAAATCTCTTCACCTTCGCCATTGCCGGTTCGTATGTATTTGAAAATTTCTTTCCCCGTGCGATACAGCACGGCATAGCGCAATGGATTACCAAACGATTGATGGAAAGTGTAAGGATTGCTCGACGATTGCAACAGGGATTCGCCCTCCCAGCAGGCAGGAATCCGTAGTCCCAACCGATCAACAATGGTCGGCGCAACATCGAGTTGCGAAGCAAATCGCAGATTGGCATAGCGCGCCTTCTCTTCATCATAAATTAAAAACGGCACCCGCAATTGCTCTTGATAGAGATAATGCACATGCCCGAAATGTCCATGCTCTCCAAGCCCATCACCGTGGTCGCCGATAATTACCACCAGGCTGTTTTTCAAATAACCTTTCTGTCTCAGGCTTTCAAACAATTGTTGAATCATCGCATCGGTCTGCATCACTTTATCGTCGTAGTTGTCTTTGACAAGCGACGTGTCATAATCGCCGCCAAGAAAAGCATAGACTTCGAGCTTTTTATCCTTGGGCGCATACTTCGAGAATTTTTCCAATTTCGCGCCTGAATAGTGTGGCGACATCAAATGAAAATAGAAAAATGATGGCGTGTTATTAAAGTTCTGAACTTGTTCCAGCCCTTCAAAAATCAGCCGGTCATCATTGAGGGTGTATTTTTGCGAACTCTCGCCATCGAAATAAAGCTTTAAATTTTTCTCGCCGTAATACTCTCTCAATCCATACCACGAATGACTGCCTGACAAAATGAAATAGGATTCATACCCCTGGTCATTGAGCAAATCATAGAGGGTGAAATTTTGATTGCAGACATTCTTTAAATTTTTCGACGACATGGTTGACATAATGCCGCACACCGTATCGGCACACGATGAGACCGCGAAATCGACTCTCTTGAGCGAACCGTTATGTTGAAGTTTTGATAAGAACGGCGTCGTCGGTCGGTCATACCCATAAAGTTGCATATGGTCTGCACGCAGCGCATCGGCAATAATCAAAATCACATTCTTCTTTTGAAATTGTTCACTTCGCGGGTATTCAAAACGTGAGCGCTGGTCATCATAATAAACTTTCAACCGGTGCGGATTGGGTTCCAGATAGGTAATCGTCGGCATAAAAAAGCTGATGATGGGGTCGCGCCAGGCGGCTTCGTAGTGCTCACGCTTACTCCACAGCGCAGATATGAGCGTCGTCATCGCAACCATAAACAACACTATCACCAGAGCGGATTTCAAGCCTCGCAAGCGGTTGTTAAACAGGCTCACCGGGTGCTCAGGCAGAAGCATCTGTTGCAGGCTTTTGAAAATTGCGCCGGAAAAAAACTGGTAAACCACAATGACGAATACCAACAATCCGATTAACACCAGGTAAACCCAGTTGGCATTGACCGGCAAAGCTTTCAAAATCGAACCGAAGTGAAAAGCGTAATCGGCAACCAGGGTGTAATTAATATTGCTGCCCCAGAAACTATTGCTGAGAAAATTGGAGACATAAATAAACAGCAATGCTAAAAAGGTGAGCGCCGGAAACAGGCTGAGCAGATGCCTGGCGATGCGCAACCGACGAAACCATGTAAAACTTAACGGAAGGCTCATCAACAAAGTCGTCAGCGCAAGCACGCTTAAAACCAGAATAAAATGAACCATAATCAGGCTTTTTTGAAAGCGAAAACGAATACTGAAAAAAATGATGTAGGCGAGACTGAAAAAAATTTGAAAGGCAGAAAAGTATAGAACCCCCTTGATAGGGGCAAGCGTGTCCCTCAGCTTGGAACCTTTATTTTTTTTCATCGTTCTAGGGGGAACCTTTCAGAAACGCTCAAAACTTCTGAAAACTTCTGAAAAACAAAAATTCAAATCGTTTTAAAATTCCAGAAACAGATTCGCCATCTCAACGGCAGACATCGCCGCTTCAAAACCTTTGTTGCCGGATTTCGCGCCCGCTCGGTCAATCGCCTGTTCGAGATTGTCGGCGGTGACCACGCCCAGGGCGATGGGTTTTTGCGTATCGAGCGAGATTTGCGCAATGCCTTTGAACACTTCGCTGGCGATGTGTTCATTGTGCGAAGTTTCGCCGCGAATAATCGCGCCCACGCCAATCAATGCATCATAATTGCCGCTCAGCGCCGCGCGCTTGAGGGCAAGCGGCAATTCAAATGAACCGGGCACGCGAATAATGGTTATCGCATCTTCGGATGCGCCCAATCGTTCAAGCGCGTCTATCGCGCCGCCGATTAACCGGCTCACCACGAAATCATTCCAACGGCTTGCAACGATTGCCACACGCAAGCCTTCGGCGCTCAATTTTCCTTGTAACGTTTTAGCCAATTTGCTGCTGTCTCCATTCGTTTTTGGAAGTGGTTTGCAGTATAGGTTCGCACCAAATCACTGTCAAGCAAGCCGGATTTCATCACCACTTTGATTCGCTTCGCATTCGAGTGCTATGATGAATTCTTTACTTTTGGGGCAAAAAAGCTGCTACGAGCAGATCTCTAAAGTTACGAGCGGGAGAGCATGTCAAACGAAGTTATCAGCATCAAAGGTGCAAGGGTTCACAATTTAAAAAACGTCAGCGTCGAAGTTCCCATCAACAAACTCACCGTCATCACAGGGGTTTCCGGTTCCGGCAAATCATCGCTTGCCTTCGACACCATCTATGCCGAAGGGCAACGCCGTTATGTCGAATCGCTTTCCGCCTATGCGCGACAATTCCTCGAACGCATGGATAAACCTGATGTCGATGAAGTTTCAGGCATCTGTCCGGCGATTTCGATTCGTCAGAAAAATTCCACGCGCAATCCGCGTTCGACCGTCGCTACGCAAACCGAAACTTACGATTACCTGCGCCTGCTTTACGCCCGCATTGGTAAAACCTTTTGCGCGCGTTGCGGCAATCAGGTGTTTCGCGATACGCCCGAATCCATCGCCGATGAAGTTTTAAACATCCTCGAAGGCACACGCTTTTATGTGCTGTTCCCGGCAAGCGCCGGTTTTGAGGAGACGCATCCAAGCGCCCCCCCAACGAAATCGAAAAAATCCTCGAAGAAATCAACGGCAAGCGACGACACCAAAGTCAAAGCTCATTTGATGAGTTTGATGCAACGCGGTTTTACGCGACTTTATAAAGATGGCGAAATCATCGAACTCGCAACCCCCGACAGTTACACGGCAAACAATTTCGACAACACCTTTGTTCTGGTTGACCGCCTGGTGGTGCGCCCGGATGTGCGCGCCCGTCTGGTTGATTCAATAGAAATTTGTTATCAGGACGGACACGGACAGGCAATAATTCAAACCGTCGGCGAAAATCCTATTCACCTCTCTTTCTCAGAAGATTTCGAGTGCAAGCGTTGCGGCATCAAATATGCCGAACCCGAACCGCGACTTTTCAGTTTCAACAATCCGTTCGGCGCGTGCCCGACCTGCCAGGGGTTCGGCAATACCATCGGGCTGGATTATGACCTGGTGGTGCCAAACCATGAGTTGTCGCTTGCACGCGGCGCGATTGACCCGTTCACCAAACCGCAATATCAACACGCGCAAAGAGAGTTGCTGAAATACTGCAAAGCCGCAGGCATCCCGGTTGATGTGCCGTTTAGCGACCTCTCTCGCGACCAACAAAAAACCCTTTTGTACGGCAACAATGAATTTGAAGGCGTGCAGGGATTTTTCGATTATCTCGAAACCAAAAAATATAAACTTCACGTTCGCGTTTTCCTGTCGAAGTATCGCGGCTATACGCGCTGCCCCGAATGCGATGGCGGGCGTTTAAGATTGGAAGCGCGTATCGTCAAAATCGCCGGAAAATCTCTGCCGGAAGTTTGCGCGATGACCGCCGCCGAAGCCGCAGACTTTTTCAAGCAACTCGAACTTGCCGAAGCCGATTTGGAAATCGCCGAACGATTGCTTTATGAAATCCGTTCGCGTTTGAAATTTTTAATCAATGTCGGGCTTGAATACCTGACGCTCAATCGCCTGGCTTCGACGCTATCGGGCGGCGAAGCGCAACGCATTCAACTGGCAACCAATCTCGGCGCCTCGCTGGTCGGCGCATTGTATGTTTTGGATGAACCATCGATTGGGCTGCATCCACGCGATAATCAGCGATTGATTCGCATACTCGAAAATCTGCGCGATATTGGAAACACTGTGCTCGTCGTCGAACACGAACCTGAGATGATGCTGGCGGCAGACCGCATCATTGATATTGGACCCGGTGCAGGTGAACTCGGCGGCGAGGTGGTTTTTCAAGGCACGAAAGAAAAATTACTCAACGGCAACGGGTCGCTCACAGGGAAATACCTGCGCGGCGATTTAAAAATCAAAATGCCGCGTGAACGCCGTGTCTTCAATCCCAAACAGGTTTTGCAAATTCGCGGCGCGAGCGAACACAATCTGAAAAAAGTTGATATAGACATTCCCCTGAGAATGATGACCTGCATTACAGGGGTTTCGGGTTCAGGCAAATCCACCCTGGTTCACGACATTATTTATGCGGGACTCAAAAAACAACGCGGCGAATGGACAGGGCACGTCGGGGCGTTTGCCGAGCTACGCGGAGGCAATCTGATTTCCGATGTCGTGTTGGTTGACCAATCGCCTATTGGTCGCACGCCGCGTTCCAATCCGATTACCTACATCAAAGTTTATGACGCGGTGCGCGAAGCTTTTGCGCAGACTCGCGAAGCGCAGGCGCACGGATACGACGCTTCGCATTTCAGTTTCAATGTGCCCGGCGGACGTTGTGAACGCTGCGAAGGCAATGGCGTCGAGATTAAAGAGATGCAGTTTCTTGCCGACGTCGAATTGATTTGCGAAGAGTGCAAAGGTCGCCGTTTCAAACAGGGCATCCTCGATATCAAATATAAAGGTCGGTCGATTCACGACGTGTTGAATATGACGGTGCGCGAAGGCTTATTGTTCTTTTCGCACATCAATCGCATCGCCTCGAAATTGCAAGTGCTCGATGACGTCGGACTCGGTTATCTGCGACTTGGACAATCGGCGACGACGCTATCGGGCGGCGAAGCGCAGCGCGTCAAACTGGCATCGTATTTAGCCAAACGCGAAAGCGAACGCATGCTTTATATTTTTGATGAGCCGACGACCGGTTTGCATTTCGATGACATTAACAAGCTGCTCGCGGCATTTCGTCAGTTAATCGAAGCGGGCGGGTCAATCATCATCATCGAACATAATCTCGATGTAATAAAAAGCGCCGACTGGATTATTGATTTGGGACCGGAAGGCGGTTACGAAGGCGGCAACGTGGTGGCGACCGGCACGCCCGAACAGATTGCCGCCTGTGAACCTTCACACACTGGAAAATTCCTGCAAAAGATATTTAATAATGGCAACGGTGTTCAAAAAATTTAAGATTCGGTTTTAAGATATGCGCGATTCGCAACCCCAACAAGGTTTATCTACGCATCCATAAACCTACCGTCACTCGCACTTTCTTGTCTGCATTACAGCGCGGTGATATTTTAACTGCGCATTAACCCAACACTATCGGGAGGCGATCTCTATGAAAAAATTGATTCAACGCCGCTTTATTGCATACGCGCTTTTGGCTCTCTTACCACCTTTCACTTTCGCGCAATCCATTCAGGATGAAGCCGAAGTTAAAAAAATTCTTGAACAACGCATCACTACCGATAAAAAAGGCGTCGGGGTTGCCGTCGGCATCATCAACGACAAGGGCATCAAGCTCATCAACTACGGCAAAATGCAGGTCAATGAAGCCCGCGAAGTCGATAGCAATTCGATTTTTGAAATCGGCTCGATTACTAAAGTCTTCACCTGCATCCTGCTTGCCGATATGGTCAAACGCGGCGACATGAAACTCGATGACCCGATTGCGAAATACCTGCCCGCAGGTGTGAAAGCGCCAACCCGCAACGGCAAGGAAATCACTTTGCTTGATCTCGCTACGCATACTTCGGGCTTGCCGCGCATGCCGACCAATTTTAAACCCCAAGATGCGAAAAATCCTTTTGCGGATTACACCGCCACCCAGCTTTATGAATTTCTCTCAAGCTATACACTGCTGCTCGACATCGGCAGCAAATATGAATACTCGAATGTCGGCATGGGGCTTCTCGGTCACCTCATCAGTTTGAAAGCCAAAAAAGATTATGAAACCTTAGTGATTGAACGCATCTGCAAACCGCTCAAGATGAATGACACGCGCATCACGCTTTCTGATGAACAGAAAACCCGACTGGCAACCGGTCACACATCGGGTTTGCAACCGACGCCGAACTGGGACATCGATGTACTGGCAGGCGCAGGAGCTTTGCGTTCGACGGTAAACGATATGTTGAAATTTGTAGCGGCAAACGTGGGGCTTACGAAAACCAAACTCTATCCGGTTTTGCAGATGAGCCATCAGATGCAGCGCAAAACCGATTCGGCGGATATGGACATCGCGCTTGGCTGGCACATCAACAAACGTTTTGGCGGCGAAATCATCTGGCACAATGGCGGCACCGGCGGCTATCGCACCTTCACCGGTTTTGATAATAAAAAACGCGCGGGTGTCGTGGTGCTTTCCAATTCGGGACTCGGACAGGATGACATCGGACTGCATATTCTCGAAAGCCAGTTCCCTTTGCAGAAATTCGCGCAACCGAACCAACGCCCGGAAATCAAAGTTGACCCGAAAGTGCTTGCCACCTATGTCGGCGAATATCAACTCGCGCCCCATTTCAAAATCACCGTCACACAGGAAGGCGACCAGTTATTTGCTCAAGCCACAGACCAACCGCGCTTTCAAATCTAT
This sequence comes from Acidobacteriota bacterium, assembly GCA_040754075.1. NCBI lineage: Bacteria > Pseudomonadati > Acidobacteriota > Acidobacteriota bacterium. Next base: position 473,926 of record JBFMDH010000001.1, on the reverse strand, counting down.
GCCGAAAAGGAAAACCTATTCTTTTACAAAGTCGTCGATGCGCAGATTACTTTCGTCAAAAATGAGAATGGTGAAGTGACGCAAATGGTGTTGCATCAGGGCGGGCAGAATATTCCTGCAAAGAAAATCAAATAAACCGCGCAAACCGAAAGTTGATTTAACGAAAGTCATGTGCCTTACCATTTGCATAAACAATCTGAGCGAGTAGTATTCTTTTCGCTTCAACTGTCAAATCCACCATTCGGAGAATTCGCATGAAAAGATTGTCGCTCGCGTTGCTCTTATCGCTGGCTTGTTTATTGCAAAGTTATTTGCCACTGGTTTCTGCAAATGAAAATTCAAATCAACCCGTCGTCATCCCTCAAGCGATTGCCGGAACCGATTACTCGGAAGTCATAGAGAAACTTTCGGAATTTATCAATGAGCAATTGCTTGAAAAAGAATTACCGGCGATTTCGATTGCCCTCGTCGATAATCAAAACATCGTCTGGCAAAAAGGTTTCGGATATGCCGACCCAAAAGCGAAACTCGCGCCAACTGAGCAGACCATCTATCGCGTCGGCTCGGTGTCGAAACTTTTTACCGACATCGCGGTAATGCAACTCGTCGAACAAGGCAAACTCGATTTAGACGCGCCGGTGACAAAATACATTCCCGAATTTCGCCCGCGCAATCCGTATAAAAAAGCGATAACCCTCAGACAATTGATGTCGCATCGTTCGGGACTGGTGCGCGAAACTCCGATTGGCAGTTACTTCGACCCGCAGCCGCCGACCCTGGCGCGAACCATCGCGAGTTTAAACAACACAACATTGGTTTATGAACCGGAAACCCGCACCAAATATTCCAATGCGGCGATTGCCACCGTTGGCTATGTTTTAGAGCGCACGCAGAAAATGCCGTTTGCGAAGTATTTGAAACGTAGCGTCCTTGATGTGCTCGCAATGCGCGACAGCAATTTCGAGCCGACGCCGGAAATCAAAAAACATCTGGCGAAAGCGCAGATGTGGACGCTTGATGGACGGGTGTTTGATGCGCCGACTTTTGAGTTGGGGATTGCGCCCGCCGGTTGTATGTACACTACGCTTGCGGATTTGTCGCATTTTATGAGCGCCTTGTTTGCCGGCGGCGAAGGCAAGAATGGTCGAATACTTAAACGCGAAACCCTTGAGCAGATGTGGACGCCGCAAACCGACGCGCAAGGCAACAAAACGCCTTATGGAATTGGCTTCGGCTTAGGCACTTTGGATGGGCATCGTCGCGTCGGGCATGGCGGCGCGATTTACGGATTTGCGACAACGCTCAATGCTTTACCGGACGACAAACTCGGCGTGGTCGTAGTGGCAACGAAAGATTCGGTGAATGCCGTGACCAATCGCATCGCCAATTACGCATTGCGCATGATGCTCGCGGCGCGTGAAGGTAAACTCATACAAGCACCGGAAAAAACATCGCCACTCAATGTCGCAATCGCCAAAGAATTAGCCGGTCGATATATGGCGGCTAATAAGCATCTTGAGTTAGTGGAGAGTGCAGGTAAGTTGGCTCTATGGAGTAGCGAAGGTGGCGAACCGCTGCAACTGAGGGTGGCAGGCGTCAGGCTCAAAGAAGGTGAAAGAGCCTCTTCGCCAACGGTTGGGGTAGAACTCATCGTTGACGACCGGTTAGGTTTCGGGCAAAAACTCACAGTGCATAACGATAAACTAGTCGTCAATAATGAAACTTATTCGCGTGTCCCGATTGAAAGACCGTTACCTGCGCCGGAACCTTTCAAAGGATTAATCGGCGAATATGGTTGGGATCACGACATCCTTTACCTCTTTGAAAAAGACAAGAAACTCTGGTGTTTGATTGAATGGTACGAATTTGACCCGCTCGAAGAGGTCTCGTCCGAGGTTTTCAAATTCCCGAATCACGGTTTATACGATGGCGAAAAATTGATTTTCAAACGTGATGCCAGAGGTCGCGCTACGCAAGTTACCGCCGCAGGCATAGTGTTCAAACGGCGCAACATTGAACCCGGCGCGGGCGCTTCACAACTGAAAATCAAACCGGTGCGCCCGGTGGCAGAGCTTCTCAAAGAAGCCATCAACCAACAACCACCAAAAGAGACCGGCAATTTCCGCGAGCCGGAACTGACGGAACTGACGAAACTCGACCCGACCATCAAACTCGAAGTTCGTTACGCCACCACCAACAATTTTTTGAGTTCGGTGTTCTATCAACAGGAACGGGCTTTTCTGCAACGCCCGGCTGCTGAAGCGCTCGTCAGAGCCAGTCAAAAATTGCAAGTGTACGGTTACGGATTGCTGATTCACGATGGCTATCGCCCCTGGTATGTGACCAAAGTTTTCTGGGATGCCACGCCCGAAGACAAGCATATCTTTGTCGCCAATCCTGCCAATGGTTCACGTCACAATCGCGGCTGCGCGGTGGATTTGACGCTTTATGATTTAAAGACCGGCAAAGCCGTTGAGATGGTCAGCACTTATGATGAAACCACAGACCGCGCTTACCCGGATTATCCGGGCGGCACAGCTTTGCAACGCTGGCTTCGTCGTTTATTGCGCAACGCGATGGAAGCCGAAGGCTTTACGGTTTACGAAGCTGAGTGGTGGCATTTCGATTATCAAGACTGGAAATCCTATCGCATCGGCAATGTGCCGTTCGAGAAAATCAAATGAGTCAGGAAATCGGCTAAAGCGATTACGATTGTTTTCACTGATAAGGAATCGCGTTGAGCGATAACCAAAAGCCTCGCTTAATCAGATGCTCATCTTGAAGCGTGATGAGTTTGAGTATTCCTATAATCTTTGTGGAAAATGTGCCCTCACGCAAAATCCACAAAAATTTTTCTTAATTTATGGCGCTCACTCCCGCTAGAAGATGAGCGCGTAGAATTGCCTGACTTGTCGTGCTATAATCCGGGCGTTTCACAGCACCCTATAATTCATATCGAGGTTTTGGTCATCGGTTGCCCTGATGACCGGGGCTGCATCCTCACAATACGCATTTAAAGTATCAATACGTTTATACGGGTTCCTGTTATGGGTGAAATTGATTCAACGATGAATTCAACACCATCATCTGAAAAGTTATTCGGGGCTGGCAGGGGGAATAAGTTTGCTCAGTCTTTTCGTGACTATCAGACCAAAACGCGCAGCACGGTAAAAGAGCTTTACCAGATGAACCACGCCAATCAAACTGTCGAATTCGTACTCCACAAAAAAGCAGCCTATCGCACAAAAACGAAAATCGAGATGGGCGTTTGGCAAGCCATCGAACAGTTGAGCACTTTGGTTGACGACAGCGACCCGGACACCGACGTGCCGCAAATCGAACACAACCTCCAGACCGCCGAAGCCATACGCCGTGACGGGCATCCGCGTTGGTTCATCCTCACCGGGTTGATTCACGACCTCGGCAAAATCTTGTCGTTTTTCGGCGAACCGCAATGGGCAGTGGTCGGCGATACCTTTCCGGTTGGTTGTGCTTATTCGCAAAAAATTGTTTACCCGGAACTTTTTGCTGCCAATCCCGACAGTCAAAATCCGCTCTATCAAACCCGAACCGGTATCTACGCAGAAGGCTGCGGTCTGGATAATGTGCATTTTTCATGGGGACACGATGAATATCTTTATCAGGTGATGAAAGCTTATCTGCCCGAAGAGAGCTTATACATGATTCGCTATCATTCCTGTTATGTCATCCACCAACAACACGAATATGCGCATTTGATGAATGGACAGGACAAGCACATGTTTGACTGGGTGCGTGCCTTCAGTCCCTATGACCTGTATTCCAAGGGCGAGCAGCGCCCGGATATCGACGCCCTGCGCCCATACTATGAAGCGTTGGTGGCTGAATTTTTACCTGAAAAACTGCGCTGGTAAACAACGCCGAGCAACAACCTGATTATTAAAACTTCCTGACCATAAAACTTTGCGTCGATTCCATCGTAAAACAAAAAAATTAAAGGATTGGTTATGCCAAGTAAAAAACTTTCGCTGCTGATTGCAACCGCGCTTTGCCTGCTCGCCTGCACCGCTGCTGTCCGCGCGATGCAAGATGAAATCCTCAGTCCGCGCCTTGCCGCATTGCAGAAAGAACTGGCGGCGGGCAATCGCGCGGCGCTTGAAAACTTCTGGCAAGGGATGACGACAAATACCGCGCCGCTCATTGAACCGATTGCCGTTGACGACAAATTCGCGCTGGTGACTTTCGTGTATCGCGGCAAAGATGATGTCAAAAATGTGTTGATATTCGGCGGCATAGCAGGCACCGACGTTGAAAAATGCCGGATGGCAAATCTCGCCAATTCCGATGTCTGGTACAAAACCTTTCGGGTTCGTAAAGATGCGCGATTCACTTATGCCTTTTCGATTAACGATTCGTTGGTATCATTCGATAAATTGCCGTTGAACGATTTCAAAGCGATGATGCAACGGATTTCGACGTTTAAAGCCGACCCGCTCAATCCGAAAAAATTTCCGGGCTTCACGCCTTCGCTTGTCGAAATGCCTGATGCTCCGGCACAAACCTATCACCTCGAACAAGCGAATATCAAAAAAGGCACGGTTGAAAAACAACGCATTAAAAGCGCGATTTTAAACAATGAACGTAACATCTGGGTTTATACGCCGCCCGATTATCAAACGAACGGCAAACCTTACGGGTTGCTGGTGGTCTTCGACGGCTTCACCTATCTGTCGCTGGTGCCGACGCAACATATTCTCGATAACCTCATCGCCAAAAATTTAATTCCGCCGATGGTAGCCGTCACCGTTGATAATGTATCGCAAGCGGCGCGCGGCGTTGAACTCCCATGCAACCCGCAGTTCGCCGATTTCCTGGCGAAAGAGTTGGTGCCGATGCTGAGGGAAAAATACAATGTCAGCAAAGACGCTCAGCAAACCGTGGTTGCAGGGTCAAGCTATGGCGGCTTGGCTTCGGCTTATGCGGCTTTTCGTCACCCGGAAGTTTTCGGCAATGTGCTGTCGCAATCGGGTTCATATTGGTGGCGACCGGAAGGCAGAGAAGATGAAGAACACGAATGGTTGACCAAACAATTTGCCGCAAGCCCGAAACTCTCTGTGCGGTTTTATATGGATGTAGGACTGATGGAAAGCGACCCGACACCGGGCAAAGGTCCGAGCATGGTTATTGCCAACCGCCACCTGCGCGAGATTCTTAAATCCAAAGGTTATTTCGTGCATTACGCCGAATTCAACGGCGGACATGAATATGTCAACTGGCGTGGCACACTCGTTGATGGCTTGTTGGCTTTGATGGGTAATAAGCGATAGAAGCTTGACGCCGCACACGCAGCAAGAATTACCGGATTCTTGTTGATCTGTAAAAAAGCTAGGCAACCAAAATATGCTTCAGGAAAAAACTTATGAAAAGAAAATAATGAAGTATGGCTGGGAAGCGTTGCTCGGATTATGGGAAGCCGTTAAAGAAGGGAAAACGCCGGGATGGAAAGCTGGAAAAGCCTTTGAATATTTAGTGATTCGAGCATTTCAACTGGATAAGGCAGATGTCCGTTACCCATATAGTGTACGTCTTGATGGCGACGAATTGGAGCAAATAGATGGCGTCGTTTACTATGACGGTATCGCTTGTTTGATTGAATGTAAGGATCAAAACACCAGCATTAATATTGAACCGATTGCTAAATTGAGGAATCAATTATTGCGCAGACCCGGTCAAGTTATTGGTTGTGTTTTCAGTCGTGAAGGATTCACCGCTCCGGCAGTCACACTGGCAATGTTTACTGCGCCACAGACCATTTTGTTATGGACAGGCGAAGAGATTGACTATTGTTTAAGAAAACATTTCATCTGTCGCGCCTTGATTTCCAAGTATCGCAATTGCATTGAGAAGGGATTGCGTGATTATAATATCACCGTTGAGGACATACCATGAAAAAAGCCTACATCATTACTGAAGGGTCATTTGATGCGGAACTTTTAAAGAAACTTCTGCCTAAAAATAAAACCCGTGATATTGAATTTGTTGTAGGTTCCGGTCGCTACTCGGCGCAATCTTTGGCGCGCACTTTACTTGCCAATCGGCAAATTCCGGTAGCGTTGGTTCTGGACGCGGATACAACCAATGAAAAGAACATTCAAGAACAGAAAGATTTTTTAGAAGAGTTGTTACGACAAGCGGCATCCGATACCAAATTTGAAGTTTTTTTGGTTGAGCCTGAAATGGAGGCATTACTTGTTGAAACGCCATCAATCATAGAGAAGTTGACTAAAAAACATTTTTCAAAAATGGAATTGCGACTGGCAAAACTTCACCCAAGAAAATTTTTAGCTGATGCGTTAGAAGAATCCAACCAAACCGGCGGTAAGCGCTTACAACTCGTCAAAGACCTTGATGAGCAGGCAATCAAAGCGTTAAGGCGACATCCGTTGGTCACCAGTCTCAACAGTTTTCTGTCTTCTATTGCCGCTTAACCTCAGCGCCATTTGATAGACTGTGGTCTGGTTATACAAATTCAAAAATTAAGCAGCACGAATTAAGGATGAGCAACGATGGCTACGTCGGAAAAGATGATTGAAGTGAAACCGGATAAGTTAAAACTGCTTGAAGAAAAAAACACAGCAGCACTCGAAGGCGGCGGCAAAGCGCGCATTGAAAAACAGCACGCGCAAGGTAAACTCACCGCCCGTGAACGCATCGAATTCCTGCTTGATGATGGCAGCTTTGAAGAGTTCGACCGCTTCAAAAAACATCGCTGTCTCGATTTCGGCATGCAAGACCAGCAGTATCCCGGCGATGGCGTGATTGCCGGGCACGGATTGATTGACGGGCGGCGCATCTTCGTATTTGCCCAGGATTTCACGGTATTTGGCGGTTCGCTTTCTGAGACCAACGCCGAAAAAATCTGCAAGGTCATGGATATGGCGATGAAGGTCGGCGCGCCGGTCATCGGACTCAATGATTCGGGCGGCGCGCGCATTCAGGAAGGCGTCGTAAGCTTAGGCGGTTATGCCGACATCTTTTTACGAAACACCCTGGCATCGGGCGTGGTGCCGCAAATCTCCGCGATTTTGGGACCCTGCGCCGGCGGCGCGGTCTATTCACCGGCAATCACCGATTTCAATGTGATGGTCAAAGAGTCTTCTTATATGTTCATCACCGGTCCCGATGTCATTAAAACCGTCACTCATGAAGAGGTCAGCAAAGAACAACTCGGCGGCGCAATGACCCATAATACGGTTTCAGGGGTGGCGCATTTTGCTGCGGAAAATGATGAAGAGTGTTTGCAACTCATCCGCGAATTGCTCTCTTTCATTCCGTCAAATAATCTCGAAGACCCGCCGCGCCACGCGACGCTTGACCCGGCAGACCGAATGGATGAGCGATTGAACAAAGTGGTGCCCGAAGAAGCCAACATCCCTTATGACATTCGCGACATCATTCACGCGGTGGTTGATGAAGGCTACCTGTTTGAAGTCCACGAACACTATGCGAAAAATATTGTTGTAGGGTTTGCCAGACTCGACGGGCGCGCGGTTGGCATCGTTGCCAATCAACCGGCATTTTTAGCCGGCGTTTTAGATATTGACGCTTCGGTGAAAGCTGCGCGCTTCGTGCGTTTTTGTGATTGTTTCAATATACCGCTAATTACTTTTGAAGATGTGCCGGGATTTTTACCGGGCGTCAACCAGGAGCACGGTGGGATTATTCGACATGGGGCGAAACTCTTATTCGCCTTTGCCGAGGCGACGGTTCCGAAAATTACTGTCATCACCCGCAAAGCTTACGGCGGCGCGTATTGCGTGATGGCATCGAAGCACATTCGCGCCGATGTGAATTTCGCTTACCCGACGGCAGAAATCGCGGTGATGGGCGCAGAAGGCGCGGTCGGAATTCTCTATCGCCGCGAGATTGGCAAAGCTTTAGACCCGCAGGCTGAAGCCAAAAGTCGCGCCGATGAATTTCGCGATAAATTCGCTTCGCCCTACATTGCCGCCGAGCGCGGGTTCATTGATGAAGTGATTGAACCTAAGCAGACGCGCCCGAAATTGATTCATGCGCTTGCGTTGCTTGAAAACAAACGCGACAGCAATCCCCCGAAAAAACACGGCAATATTCCTTTGTAGGTTACAGGGAACAGGTTAGAAGTTTCGGACAATTTTAATTTCATTTGTCTTTTCAAAGGAACTCTTATTCTTTCATTGCCGTTTTCTTACTGTAACCTGTTTCCTGTAAACTGTCCCCTGTTATAATCGTCATACAGGTGAAGATATGAAAGAATGCCCTGAGTGCCATAAATTTTACCCCGACACGAATCGCTTCTGTAGCATTGACGGCTCGCGATTGGTTGAAAGCGTGCAAAGCACCGCCGATCTGGATGCTCAGAAAGAGCATCGTTTGGTTTCGCCACCCCCACAACCACTACCGATGCGACTCACAATTATTGATCAAAGCGATGAAGGCAACCGTTCAAGGGTCATTCAAGGTCTGGTTTTAGATGCCGGTTCGCAAGGACTGAGAATTCAAACCGGAACCATTGAAACGGGTGAACTCAATATCATTCGTGACCATACCGTAGCCTTTAAAAATAAACTGGAACTGGAAGTTGAGTTGCCTGCGCAGATGATTAAGGTCACGGGGTTTGCCGCGTGGTACAAACCCGATGGCATCAATTGGAATGTCGGCGTTTATATTCGCGATATGTCTGCGGCAGACCGCAAAGCCTATGATGAATATTTGCAAACCCTGACCACGCCATCAAGCAGAGTTTCATCGAATGCCTAGCAGCGAAAAATTTTGCGAGCTTTACGTCGTGTCAGAAGTAAAGTGGTGAGTCGTCTGGGAGCGGCGTTTTTTTAACAGGATTCAGGGCGGCAGGAACGATGAAGGATGAACAGGAGGAATTTTAAAATGTTCATCCTTCATTGTTCCTACTTCATACTTTTTATCCGGCATTCTGCATTGGAGGACGAATGAGCATCAGAGACTGGATTGATAAAATCTCAAGTAAAATTCCGGGCTATAGTGGCTATCATGATAAAGAGCGCCGTCGCGATGTGGATAAACTCCATCGCGAAGGATTGGCAAATCGGCTGCATGCGGTTAAATCGCCGCTTCTTGATGTGATGAATGATTTGACTTCAAGCGGGCGTTTATTTGAAACCGGCGCAATTGATACGCCTTTGAAAAGGCTCGATAAAATTGAAAACCGGGTGCGCTTCGCAAGCTACGGTTATGCGGGCTTTTTCGATGCCGTGAGAATCGAAGAAGCGCAACTCGACATGATTTATCGCTTCGATCTGGCGCTGGTGGAAAAGGTTGAAGCTATCGAAGCCGCCGCCAATCAATTAAAAGCGCAGGCAGGAACCGCCGACGGATTGAAAATCGGTGGCGCTAATTTAACCAGTGCGATTGATGCATTCGACCGCGCTTTCGATGACCGCTACAAAACCATCAATGAATTCGGTCAAGGCAATGACTTGCCGCAAGGCAAGCCGTTATTTGGATAGTTGGTTGTGCTTGATACTTTGTGCTTAGTCGTTGATTTGCTATTTAAGATTTCAATTCAACGGTTGCTCAATTACTGGCAAAGCACAAAGTGCCAGGCACCAAGCACAGATTTGGAGAGTCGTCATGCAATGTCTACGGTGCGGTGCTGAGTTTGTCCCGGAACAACGGTTTTGCCGCAAGTGCGGATTGCCGACCAGCGAAAGTCTCGGCACCTTTGCGCCTACACAAATGATGCCGGATGAGACGGATGCGCCACGCAATGCCAATACTGCGCCGCAAAACCCCAATACCAATCCGGTGGCGCAAACCAACGCTCACGCAACCTATAACGAGCATACTCAAAGTCAACCCACGCGATTTATGGATGCGCCACCAACCGGCGCATCAACCGCCGGGTTTGACCGCAACACCCCACCGCATCTATTCAATCAACCGGTGAATTATCAGGTTCCGCAAACCCCACCGGCGATGTACGCGGGGCAACCGCCGTACTATCAACCGCCGACGAAATCAGGTTCGTCGCTGGGGTGGTTGCTTGGCATCGGCGCACTGGTTCTGGTTGGCGTCATTTTCTTCATGGCAATTTTCATCAGTCGCGCCTCAAGATCGTCGCGAAGATTCCCGCCGCCACCTCCTGCTGCGCCAGCGACACCTAAGCCCGGTGATGTGCCAAGACCCGGGACAGGCGTACTCAGTGAAGCAGGCGCAGTGGTGAACGCTGGTGAAACGACGATTACCCAGAAATTTCCGCTGAGCAACACCGCTAAATTTTCGTTGAAGAATCCGAGCGGCAACATCTCTATTGAAGGCACGGATAGTACCTCGGCAGAAATCACCGTGATTAAAAGCGGCGGTGATGCAAATGACCGCCGCGAGGTCGAGATTCGTTATTCAACTGCCGGTGGCAATCTCACCCTTGAAACGCAAATGAATAATGCGGACGATATAGAGGTGCGCTATCAAATCAAATTGCCGCGCAGTCTCGGCAGCGTGCGAGTCGACGCGCAGAGTTCGGATATTGAACTCAACAACATTGATGCGGACATCGAAATCAACTCGCAAAGCGGCAAGGTTGACCTGGCAAAAGTGCAAGGCGCAGTCACCGTCAAAACGCAAAGCGGCGATATCGCTATTGCACAAGCCGACAGCAGCGTTCGCGTCAATTCGCAAACCGGCAGCGTAGAACTGACAAACGTGAGGGGAGCGGTTGATGTAACTGCAACATCAAACGACATCAGCGCCAATTTTGAAAATACCTCGTCCATTGACGAAATGAATTTTAAAACTGTTACAGGCGACGTTGACCTATCGTTTAAATCGGATTTAAATGCCGAGCTTGATGCGCAAACCACCGCAGGTTCAATTGATGTAAAAAGCTTGGGAGTTCAGGTCGCTAAATCGCCCGGTCATGCTGAAGCCATCGGCACGGTTGGCACAGGCGGACAAGCACTCAAAATTAAAACTGTGTCAGGAAGCATCAAAGTTACGAAACGGTCTTAAAGTCTGAGGTTCGGTGTCCGGCATCCGTTTTGTGAAGGGTTGCGTGAATCTTTTTGAATGTTGATTCGACGCGAAATTATTCATCGCAGGACTCCAGACTCCAGATTCCAGACGGTTAAGAGGAGAAAGAATGGCAATAGAAGTATTACAGTATTTCGATAATTCGGGACAGGAAATCGTCCATCGCATACCGGAAGCCGGTTCGGATGCCATCAAGATGGGGGCGCAATTAATCGTTCAGGAAAATCAGACGGCGGTCTTTTTCCGCGACGGCAAGGCGCTTGATACCTTCACTGCCGGACGGCACACGCTGACCACGCAGAATCTGCCGCTGCTGACCACGCTGCTGTCGATTCCTTTCGGCGGCAAATCGCCTTTTCAAGCCAGTGTCATGTTTGTCGGCAGGCAAACCTTTCAGGATTTGAAATGGGGCACCAAAGAGCCGATTACCTTTCGCGATTCCGAATTGCGGTTTGTGCGATTGCGGGCGTTCGGTAAATATTCGCTGCGCGTCGCCGACCCACAACTGTTTGTCGGGCAGGTTGTCGGCACTCGCGGCATTGTTTCCGCCGAAGCCATCAACTCGTTTATGCGCGACATCATCGTCGCCCGTTTGAATGACTTGCTCGGCGAAAACCTCAAAACGATTTTTGATTTGCCGGCTTATTACGATGAAATCTCCGCAGGCGTCAAAGCTCGCGTCGCCGATGATTTCACCAAACAGGGTCTTGAACTGGTTGACTTCATCATCTCAGCCATCACGCCGCCCGAAGAAGTTCAAAAGATGATTGATGAACGCTCAAGCATGGGAGCGATTGGCGATATGAGCGCCTATATGCAATACAAAGCTGCGCAATCCATTCAAGACGCCGCAAAAAATCCCGGCGGCGCTGCCGGAACCGGCATGGGTTTCGGCTTAGGGATGGGCTACGGTCAGATGATGGCAGGAGCTTTCGGGCAAGGACCGCAACAAGGCGGCGGCGCAGCGCAAACCGTGCCTTGCCTGAAATGCGGATTTGCCTTGCAAGCGGGCGCGAAATTCTGCTCGAACTGTGGCGCGACGCAACAGGCACAAGTGGCAACCGTCCCTTGTCCGAAATGTCAGACGCCTGTACAGGAAGGCTCGAAGTTCTGCGCCAATTGCGGACAATCGATGCTGCCGCAAACCTGTAAAAACTGTCAGTCGCCGATGCAGGCGGGCGCGAAATTCTGCGCCAATTGCGGCACGCCTGCATAAAGGCGTATGATGAGTTAAATTTTTGAATGGAGTCGAAGCGGGAAAGCGATTGCGACGAAAACCTCTAGCCCCAAGCTGTTTTATCGGAGGTCAAGTAAGATGGGCAAATTGAGATTCATAGCATTTTTTTCGGTCGTCTGTTTGAGTTTGTTATTGGCAGGCTCAAATCAATCGGTTACAGCATACCAACCGACGCTTCCCGCAATTCAACAATCTACTGCACCCAAAATTGTTGAGGGTTTAATCAAGGGTAACAAACTGTTGCTTACCGGTGAAAATTTTGACAGCAGTACGATGGTGATGGTCAATGGTCGTCTGCTGACGCCGAGGTTTGACCCCACATCACCCAATCTGCTGGTGATTAAAAAAGCCTTCAAGAAAGTCGCGCCCGGCACGGTTGCCGATATTCAGGCACAAAACGCCACCGGGCAGGTCTCTGAAACTTTTCCGTTCTTTGTCGGAAAAACCATTACCTTTGAAGACGCAGGAAAAACCATCACCTTAGCCATCGGCGAAAAAGTTCAGGTGTTTATCAAAAGCAGTAAACCCTATGAGTGGATTCCCAGTTCGCCGGATGAAACCATCCTGGTCAAACTGCCCGATGCCGAAAGAGTCGAAGGCGCGCAAGCCGTATTTCAAGCCGTCCGCGCCGGTTTGACCAAACTCTTCATCGTTGGCGACCCTTGTCCAAACCTTGATATTCAGTGTGGACTGCCATCCATTCAACTGGAAGTTAATATCAAGATTGAGTAGTTTTCATCATTCATCATCGAAGGAAACAGCAGCAGAAGATATTAACTTCTCGCTGCTGTTTTTATTTCCGGCAATTTGGCTTTCGTTGACAACTGCTTTTTTGCTTCGCTACCATGACGGCTTTAATTTCAACGATAGAAAGCTAACAAAGGATAACGACCATTTATGTTAAAACTCAGGAACACGCTCACCCGCGCCAAAGAAGAATTTCACCCGCTCGAAAATAATCAGGTGCGGATGTATGCGTGTGGCCCGACGGTTTACGATTTCGGGCACATCGGCAATTTCCGAACCTTTGTCTCCGTCGATATTTTGCGCCGCTATTTGAAATATCTCGGCTACGACCTCGTGCATGTTATGAACATCACCGACATCGAAGACAAAATCATTCGCGATATGCGCAAGTCAGGAAAAAGTTTGCAGGAGTTCACCGAATTTTATACCGACGAATTTTTGCAAGATGTGGACACCTTGAATATCGAACGCCCGGAAATCATTCCACGCGCCACGCATCACATTTCCGAAATGGTCGATATCATGAAGCGTTTGCAAGCCAACGGTCACACCTACGAAAGCGAAGGGTCGCTCTATTTCAGCATCGCCACGCTGCCCACTTACGGCAAACTTTCGGGACTTAAAGTTGAAGGCAATCTTTCAGGGGCGCGCGTCGATGTTGATGAGTATGAAAAAGACGATGCGCGGGATTTTGTATTGTGGAAAGCGCCGAAAGAAGCGGATGAACCGCGCTGGGAAACGCCTTTCGGTATCGGTCGTCCGGGCTGGCATCTCGAATGCTCGGCGATGTCTATGAAGTATCTCGGCGAATCGTTCGACATTCATTGCGGCGGCGTCGATTTGATTTTCCCGCATCACGAAAATGAAATCGCGCAATCGGAAGGCGCAACCGGAAAGCCCTTCGTCAAACACTGGTTTCACGTTGAGTTTCTGTTGGTCGAAGGCGAAAAAATGTCCAAATCAAAGGGCAATTTTTACACCGTGCGCGATTTGCTTGATAAAGGGTTTTCGCCTGCGGCGATTCGTTATCTGCTCGTCTCAGTGCCCTACAGCACACAACTCAATTTCATGCTGGATGGTCTGCGCGGCGCAGAAACCGCAATTGAAAAACTCCGCAATTTCCGCCGTCGTGTCAAAGACTTTACCGGCAAAGCGGGTTCGCACGAACGGGTTAATGAAATCATTCGTCGCGCGCAAAGCGATTTTGAAAACGCCATGAATGATGATTTGAATACCGCGAGCGCGCTTGCTGCCATTCACGATTTTCGCCGCGACATCAACACGGCAATGGACGAAGGCGCGTTTGGCGAAGACGATAAAATGGCGGCGCTTGCGCTACTTGAAAAACTCGACAGCGTGTTCGGCATTTTAGGCGAAGAGAAAGCGGTGTCGCTTGATGCGGAAATCGAAGCCTTGATTCAAGAGCGCAACCAGTCGCGCAAAGCACGCAACTTCGCCCGCGCCGATGAAATCCGCAACGAACTTGCGGCGCGCGGTATTATTTTGGAAGACACGCCGCAAGGCACCAAATGGAAACATAAATAGTTTCATGGATTCGTTATGCTAAAAAAAGCCCGTGTTTATTGGTTATTTTTAATCCTCCTGGGGTTTTGCGTTGCGACGTTGGCGCAAACTTATACGCCGAAAGCAGGCACGCCCGAACGCAAAGCGATTATGGACGCGCTGCGCGCGCCGGTTGAAAAGGAGTTGGGCAAACAGGTGGTCTTCAAAGTTGACCATTTGAAATTGCAAGGCGACTGGGCGTTTATGCGCGGCGTGCCGCAACAACCCGGCGGCAAGCGCATGGATTATCGCGGCACCGCTTATCAACAAGCCATCAAAGATGGGATTTTCGATGATTGGATTTGCGCTCTGCTGAAAAAGCAAAACGGCAAATGGCGAGTCATAAGATACGTCATCGGCGCAACCGATGTGGTCTATGAAGGCTGGGATAAAGAATACCGCGCCCCATCAGCGATTTTTCAGTAAACCAAAATATAAAAATCACCGTTGAACCAGCGGTCATTGACCGCGCCATTCGCGCAAAAACAAAGGCGGTCTGAGACCGCCTTCTCAACAAACTAAAGTTATTTTGAATATTTAACTCACCGGTTGTTCGCTCTGGGTTGCGAATTTTGAGCTTTCCACAAAACTCAACCAGCCGAATTCATCATCGCCGTCTTCGATAATCGAAAAGAATTTATCCTGTAACATCTTGGTAATCGGACCGCGATGACCGACGCCGACTTGCACTTTATCTACGGAACGAATCGGGGTGATTTCGGCAGCCGTGCCGGTAAAGAAAATTTCATCCGCGAGATAAAGCATTTCGCGCGGAATGGCGCGTTCGACCACTTCAAGACCAAGCGTTTTGCAAATCTTGATGATCGAATCCCGCGTGATGCCGGGCAGAATCGTTGAATACAGTGGCGGCGTCATCACTACGCCGTTTTTAATCAGGAAAATATTTTCGCCGGAACCTTCGCTGATGTAGCCTTGCGGGTCGAGCGCGATGCCTTCGACGTAGCCGTTGATTTTTGCTTCCATCTTGATGAGTTGCGAGTTCATGTAATTGGCTCCGGCTTTCGCCATCGACGGCAAAGTGTTCGGCGCAATGCGCGTCCAGCTTGATACGCAAACATCAACCCCCTGTTCGAGGGCTTCCTGTCCTAAATACTTGCCCCAGACCCACGAACAAACGTAAACCTCAATGGGCGCGGGAAACGGGTCTACGCCAAACGGTCCATAGCCGCGAAAGATGAGCGGGCGCAAATAACAATGTTTGAAATCATTGGCGCTGACCATTTGATGACAGGCACTCATCAAGTCATCCCGGCTGTATGCGAGTTTCATGCGATAGATGTGCGCGGAATTGACCAGGCGGTCGATGTGTTCGGGCAAACGAAAGATTGCCGAACCACGTTTGGTTTCATAACAACGGATGCCTTCAAACACCGATGAACCGTAATTGACCACGTGAGACATGACGTGGATGGTAGCTTCCTGCCAGGGGACGACGTTGCCATTATGCCAAATGAATTTTCCCGCTTCTTGATATGCCATTAATATTCTCCTGCCTGATTTGATGTAAGTCATGTGCGATAACTATCGCCAAAGGATACCGAGTTTTGTGACGAGTAAAAAACAAGCGATATGATACGAGTCGCTGCAAACAATGGTCAAGCATCAGTGAAATTTCAGCAGGAATCACCTTGCGGGGTTGACAATCTTTGGCTCAAGTCATTTACTTATCACCCAACTGCTAACAATTCGCCAAGGGAGATAAACCATGAGGTGTTTAAAAAACCGGGTAACTTTGCTTCTTGCCCTTCTATCTTTAATCATCCCTTTTCAAGCCTTCGCGCAATGGGATAAAAAACCTTATACGGAGTGGACGGAAAAAGAGGCGCAGAAATTACTCAATGATTCGCCCTGGGGACGAACCCAGGTATACACCTCCAATGTCTCGCTTTTCAGAGGTCCGACCTCCGGCAGAGTCGGCGTCAATTCGCCCACTTCGGCAAACACTGATACGGCGACACACTTGAATTTTCGCATTCGTTTCCTTTCTGCCAAACCCATTCGCCAAGCCATCGCGCGGTTGTTGGAAGTTAAACAGAAACAATCGCTCAGCAATGAACTGGCGGCGCACCTGAAATCAATCGTTGAGGGTGAGTTTTTGGAATACATCGTCATCACGGTTTCGGTTGATTCGCAACAGGTCGGCTCCAATGTTCAGGAAGCTTATGGGCTATTACAATCGCGTGGCACAGCGGTGTTAAAAAATAACACCTATCTTGAAATTAAAGGCGGAAAGCGCATTTTTCTACACGAATATCAACCGCCAAAACCGGATGGCTTGGGCGCGCGATTCATTTTTCAGCGCCTGGTTGATGGCAAACCGTTCATCACGCCGGAGAGCGAGGAAATCCATTTTTTCACCGAACTCAACAACACCTATCGCCTCGATAGACGTTACAAGGTGAAAGATATGATGTACGAAGGAAAGTTGGAATATTGAGTTCGTAACCTTCCGGCGTCACCCCGGCATTTGCGCGGTGGGCTTGCCGTAGGTTGAATTTTCGCCGAGCGGATTATTCAAGCCCGACAACCCGTTTGTGCTGATTAACCTGCCTTGCACAACTGCTGTTGAACAAGCGGTCTCAAGACCGCGTCGTTGATTAAAGCGCGGTCTTTAGACCACCCCCTCAACATCCCTTCAGCTCTAAAAAAAGGAGCGGCTGAAAATCACCGCTCCTAAAAAACACTTCCATAATTAAAAACCCGGATTACCAGTTGACGCCGAGAGCGAAATGGAATTGACGCTCGATACCGCGTGTGCCGGTAATTCGACCAAAGCTTGCGCTATCGAAGGTTTGACTGCCGAAAGTAAAATTGGCATGGTTAAAGACATTGAATGCTGTGACCCGCAATTCGACATTGCCACGCTCACTGAAATAGGTGCGTTTGACCACACTGAAATCGGTTTGCGTAAAGCTCGGTCCGTAGAGCGAGTTGAGCGGGAAGTTGCCAAAAGTTCCGGGAGCCGGCGCAGCAAAGATGCCGTCCTTGATTCTGGAACTATTGAGTTGCCCGGTCGTCGGATTGATATTCAAAGTCAGCAGCGTCGGGTTGATAAAGAAAACCCCCGCCGCTGTTTTGAACACCCCAAGGTTTTTCTTGAACTCATCAAACGACAGTCCCACCAAATCCGCCGGATTGCTTCCGCCGTTGAAGTTGTTAAACGTCGTCCGGTTTGAAGTGATATAAAAAGGTGAACCGCTCTGAATCGTGACAATCGTTCCCAGCGTCCAGCCTTCAAGGGCTTTGCGAAGTGGCGCCCAAGTATTGTTCAGGAATCGCCGTCCGGTGCCAAACGGTAAATCGTAAACCGTATTGGCAACGAAACGATGGCGTTGATCCTGATCGGAATTCTGATAATCCAGTCGCAGGTTTCTCAGTGTCCGATAGGACTCAAGCGTGCTTTGGTTGTTGACAATCGTGGTGCCATCATTGAGGGTTCGGCTGAGCGTGTAATTCGCCTGGAATTGCAAACCAGCGGCAAAGCGGCGGCGAATTTCCACCTGCAAGGAATGATAATTTGAATAGGAACCGTTGCCCAGAACGCGGGCAAAAGCGGCATTCGGATTGGCGACGAAGAAATTCGGCGCGACATTGCCGCGACCGGTTCTGTAGGTCGGGCTATAAGCCAAAGTGTTCGCCATCGTGCCGATGTTGTTTTGCTGGAGGTTCGAGATAAAGCCCGTGCTGCCGAAGCCGTTGGCGTTAGAAACGCCTTGGAACAGCGCCGTGAAGATTGGCAAGGCAACGGTTCCCGGTCTTCCTGAGGCAAAGCTATTTGAACCGGCTGCCTGGTTGATCGCCAGATTCCTCTGGGCGTTGAGGAATTCCTGCAAGAAGCCGTTTTCAAAAATATTGGCTTCGTTGTAGTCAACGGCGCGGAAGATTTTAACCGCATGGTTTCCGGCATAACGAATTTCCAAAGCCATGTTTTGCGTAAGTTCGCGTTCAATACCGAATGACCATTGCTGAACATATGGCGTCGCCAAATTCGGGTCAATCGCCCATAGCCCGTTACCGGAATTGATGGCGAAATTTTCCGCCGAGGTAATCGGCACTTTGAAGATGGGCGTCGTCAGCGGCACACCGGCACTGGTAAGGACACCAGTGGGCACTGTGCTTGCTGCCGTTTGAATCAATCCGGGGTTGGTCGTGCCAACGCCAAGCGCATTGCTGATAACCGTGAAGCCATCGCGCAGATAGCTGATGGAAAAGCCTGAACGAATCGAACTACGGCCTTCTTTGCCGAGTATCCAACTGAGAATCCCGCTTTCAAAATTCGGACTCCAGGCAAACCCGATAAACGGCGCGAAGTTGTTGTAGTCTTTCTGGTGAAGCGATTTGCCGGTCGTGCCGCTCACGAAATCAAGCGTCGCCGCCGCATTGCCGCCGGTCACACCAGGTTTGAAGAGATTGCCAGGACCCGAAACGCCGAAAATATCGTCAAAGTTGGTTACTTGCAATCCCAATCCGTCAGGCAAACTCGGCACCCCCAGATATTCCCAACGCACCCCATAATTAAATGTGAAGTTGCGTTTTACGCGCCAGGCGTCCTGAAAATACAAGCTGACGTCTCTGTAGAGGAAGCGGCGACCGCGTGTTGCGCCCGCCACAAATCCCGAATCCGGGCTGTTGACATTGAAGGTTCGTGATGACGAACCTAGCGAACCGGTCAGGTCACGATAGATCGCGCGCGCCCGGTTAAAAATATCGGTTCCCGCTTGCCCCGAAGGCAAATTGGGAAAATTGGCCGTCACCAACCCATCGGGATTTGCACTGTTGGTTCCAATGGCGATGGTCTGGTTAATGCCCGCATCATTGTAGCTGTAGGCAAAAACATTCTGTACATCGATTCCCATACGGAAAGTATGTTTCCCGCGAATCAAAGAGAAGTTGTCAACAAACTGATTGAGTTTGGTGTTGCGCCCTTGTGACATAAAGGTATTGTTAAAGTTGGTGACCGACCCGAAAGTGATGAAGGGTGTGTCAGGTTGCGATTCGCGCAGAAATCCTACTGGCGCTTCCTGATGACCAAAGCGCGCCTCGTTGGTCGCATAAGCGCCAAAGGTTGAATGAATCGCGGCGCTCCACAGGGTTCTTCTGGAAGATTGGAAAGCATTAACGCCGCCTGGGAAGGGCGATTCAAGACCATTGAAAGTATCAGGAGTCAGCAAAAATTCGCCGTAATGCCAGACCGCTTCAAGTTTGTGGGTTCCCAATTTTTCGCTGCTGAACAGATTCTGGTCGATTCTCAGGTTATAGCGGTCGCTGGGGTCTTCGCCCGGCACATTGTAGCGAAAACCTGCGGTGTTCAACCCATCACCCAACAGCGTATTGTTAGCCGTCGGCATGGCATTGAGTTGCGTCGTGGTCAGTGAATTCAACGAACGGAAATTGCCAAGCGACAACAGGTTGACGGTTGTCAGTTGACCGTTCGCACCCACATAGCGATAAATTCCTTTGCGCGCATCGTCCGTCAGCACTGTGCGATTGCGGGTTGCCGAGAACGGCTCGCGAAATCCTTCATAAGAGAAGAACCAGAAACTCTTGTTGCGCCCGTCATACACCTTGGGAATCCACACCGGACCCAATGATGAGACCCCGAAGAAATGTTGCCGCAGATAGGCTTTTTCAGTTTTTGTCGCATTATTGAAAAAGGTGTTGGCATTTAGCGCATCATTGCGATGTTGATAAAACACGCCGCCGTGAAATTCATTGGTTCCTGACGGCGTAACCAGTGTGACCTGCGCCACGCCGCGACCGGCATCCGAACCAACCGTTCCGACGGTGATGCTGAATTCGCTGGTGGCGTTAAGCGATGGCGAACTGATGGCAAAAAACGAACTGCCTTTGACGAAGTTGTCCATCGCATTAATGCCATCTTGCGTGACGTTGGTGGCATTGCCGCGCAGACCTTGCACAGAAGCATTGCGAACATCGGTTCCGTTGACCGCAAGACCGGCTTGCAAGCGCGCTAAATCAAGGGGATTGCGCGATAGCAGCGGCAAATCCTGAACCTGTTTGGCAGTGACGGTTTTTGAAAGCGTGGGGTTAGTCGTATTGATGATTTCCTGCGCTTCTCCGGCAGTGACGGTGACCTGGTCAGTGACGGCTCCGACCTCCAGCACCACATCAACTTTCGCAGGGGTGCCAACCTCAATCGCTACCTCGGTTACTTCGGTGCGTTTGAATCCGGTCGCCTCTACGGCAATGGAATATTTTCCCAGTGGGATCGACGCAAAAATGAACGCCCCTTGAGAATCAGACGTCGTGCGAAATTCTTCGCCGGTTGCAACATTTTTTATGGTTACATTGGCGGCTACGATGGTTGCGTTATTTTGGTCTTTGATATTCCCCGACAAACTTCCTCGGGTTGTCTGCGCAAAGACTGCAACGTTTGATAGGATGAGAAGCGCCAATACAATTGAAGTGAGTCGTCTCATGTAAATCCTCCTAAGATTGTTTATGCCTGATCAATAGAATCGCCATAGCATCGTTTGTTTAAAATGCTAGGTGATGCTATTAATCGTTGAAAAGAATCATCAATCCTGATGCGGTAGCGCAGCCTGAGATTTCCTCACGCTACCCAATTAGCGTTCCGTTTTAGGTTGATGCTTCCTTTAGGAATTGACTACGGCAAAAACGTCAAAATATTGAAATTACCTAACACGCGGAAGCCTTACGGTCCTTAAAGGCGGGCACTTTCGAGCGGCTTTCTCTGTCAACAGAAAAGCCCCTCATTCATATCTAATTTCCACTGATTTTGAAAATTGTGCCTTTGGGCGTCAAGCAGGCATCTTGTATTAAGAATTATTGAGAATATGATCCATAGAACAACCAAGCCTGATCATTATTACTTGAAGGGTATGAAAAATATAATGATTTGCAGTTTTATGCAAGGGATTTTAAGAACTTTGCCAAAGCTTTTTCCCACTATGCCTTCCCGGCTTCACCTGAATATTCACGTTTTCCTATAGCCTTCACGAAGTTTTGATAAGGGCACAAACTGAAATCCCTTCACTTCTGCCAGAAAACCAAAACGACCGGATTATTCTTCAGCAGGAACAATCAAAACCGGTTTGGGCGTTCCTGCAAACGCCTCTTTCGTCACATTATTCATTCCGAAAAAAGCGCGCTTACGCGCACCGGAACTGCCCATTACAATCAGGTCATAATCGGTGGCGTGAGCCTCAGCAACGATACCTTCGGCGGGTCGGTGGGCTTGGCGATAACGCACACGGCTTTCGACATCGTAGGTGCGAAGCGTTGCCGCCGCGCGTTCCAGGTGATTACGCACCAAGGTATCGGGTTCCGCAGCCCCTCTGGTCACATAAAAAAGAGTAACCGTCGCGCCAAGCCGGCGCGCCAGTTGTCCGCCGACGCGCACATCACTTTTTCCGGGTTCGCCTGCCGCCGTGCAAATCAACAGATGCCTGATGGTTGTGAGTTCTTCTTTCACCACCAGAATCGGCATATCCGAACGACTCAATTCATTCAGCAACAATTCGCCGGGCTGCCTGCTCGTTGACTCGCGATTGCCGCTTATGAAATTTTTAATTCGTGATTTCGCCGAGACAATCAACATTTCATAAAACGATTCAGCCTGCTCAATGGCAAGCTGCTCAAGCAAGTTGCCATAACGAATATGCACATCTGCCTGCGCCAATCCCTGCTGTTCGATGGCATCACTAATCACACTGCGGAAACGTTCACCAATTTCGGGGTTATCGGCAACCGCCAGCACAGTAATTAACGCGCCCATCTGCTGTGCAAGAATTTTCGCCGCCGAAAGCGAAACCGTTAATCCTTCACCGAAATCACAAACCAGCAGGCGCGGAATCGAAGGTTTGAGAATCGTCCAATCGCGCAGACCGACATAAACCGCTTTCTCTGCAAAACCGCTTTCCGGCGCAACCGCGGCATCGACCAGCATATCCTCTTCACCGAACGGCACCACAGGGGAAAGTTGCCGCGTGCCCGTCAAATGCGGCAATCTGAGGCGCAATCGTCGCAATGCGCCGGTGAAATTGTCTTCAATAATTTCGCCTTTGCCGATTACCGGCAAATCCGCATTCGGTTCATCTGTAAATAATTTGACCTGTTCGGGTCGAAATAACACTTGCACACGTTCGCCTTCTTTGTGCTCAATTTCCGGCGACAAAGGCAAATTCAGCGTGCCGAATTTCGCTTTGCCCTGTTCAACTCTACCCACAAGCACCGTACCTGCGCCCAGAAAGGTCGCCGCAAATAAGGTCCTCGGACACGCATATAAATTTTCGCCGGTGTCAACTTCAAGCAATCTGCCGCGTTCAAGCACGCCGATTCTGTCCGCCAGTTCAAATGCCTCTTCCTGATCGTGGGTCACCAGAATTGTCGTCACTCCGAGTCGACGTTGAATCTCTTTAAGGCTGCGGCGCAATTGCGCGCGAATCTTCACATCGAGCGCGCCAAAAGGTTCATCAAGCAATAACACATTCGGTTCATAAGCCAGCGCCCGCGCTAATGCCACGCGCTGTTGTTGCCCACCCGAAAGTTGATGCGCATAACGGCTGCCGAGTCCCGCGAGTCCAACCATTTCAAGCAATTGTTCGCGTTTTTTCACACGCTCGGCGCGCGGCGTTTTGCGAATCTTCAAGCCGAACTCGATATTTTCGCTGACGCTCAGGTGACGAAAGATGGAGTAGTTTTGAAAGACGAAACCGGTGCCGCGTTCCTGCGGCGTCAGGTAAGTCACATCTTTGCCATGCAGCAATATGTGACCCTCGGTTGGTTCTGTGAGACCGGCAATCAATCGCAGGATGGTGCTTTTGCCGCTGCCGCTTGAACCCAGCAGAACGAATAATTCCCCATCGGTAATTTCAAGCGATAGGTTATCAACCACGAATTGATTGCCGTATCGCTTGGTCAGATTTTCGAGAATAATGGACATAATTAATCACCAAATTTAGAGCGTGAATTGCAGGCGACTGAGAACCACGAAGAAATTTTTATCGTGTGGACTAGGTGAACGCGATGGGTCTTTGTATCGCTCAAATCCCAGATCGAGCAGATAACGCGCGAAACGATTCAAATACCAGTTGGGACCAAAGAAAATCGTTTCGGCGCGATTGCTTCGCGGCGTTCCGTCAGCGATTTGCAAATTGGCATAACGGAACTTGAGTTCAAAAGCGCCCAATCCGCGCCTGCCATTTTCGTTGCTGAACAGTTCGCGTTTCGGCGTAACGGTTGCCGCTTCGGGTTTAGCTTCCCCGGTGAGCAGATAAGTGAACTGCGCCATATAGCCTTTGGCGATGACGCCCGGAAGATTGGTGCCGCCCGCGCCTAAGCTTTGCCGCTGCTGATGCGTTTGCACATACTCCGCGCGAAACGCCGCACTCCCCAACAACCAGGTCAACTCAGCATTCGCCCGCGTGTATTTTCCATTAACCGTTTCCGGAGCGAAGAACGTAAAGCTGCGGCTTTCGGTTTGCCCGCGAACACTCTGCCCGTTCACATTTCGACCTTGGGTAATCGCGCCGCCGAAACTCAAGCCTTTCGCTAAAAATATTTTCTCTTGTTTCCACGGACTGAATCGCAGACGCAAAGCGATTTCAGGCGTGCCGCTATTGTTACCGGCAAGCAATCCTTTGCCATTGAACGCGCCAACCTGATATGCAAATTTACCTCGGCTTATCACGCCCGATGCCATCAAGCCGGGACTGCGACTGGGCACCAGATTATTGACCAGGGAACGCTCGATGAAATCCTGTGTGTTGTCAGAGCGAATTTCTTCCTGCGAAATCGGCACGCGAAATTGTCCGAAGGTGAGTTGCAATGCCTCTATGCGATGAATGCGCACAAAACCATCGCGCAAAATGGTGTTGTTGGTGTCAGAAAAATCGCCTTCGATTTTATAGTCGTAGTAGCGGTGCAAACGGCCTTCGAGAATCAATCGCGCCCGTCGGATGAGAAAAGTGTTGGGCGGATGATTGCCCGATGCATATCCGCGAAAATCCAGTTGAGCGTAGCCGCCGATGGTGGTTTCAAATGCGCCATCGGCGCTTCGCAGAAAGGCATGATTTTTATCCCACCCGGCAACTGCTGGCGGTTTCTCTTGTGCTGAAGGCGGTTTTGTCACTGTGGTTCCATCACCAAGCGATGGCGTTTGCGACGCAGTAGCATTTGCGACTACGGATTTATCATTTGGCGCAGAAGTTTTTTGCGGCAAACTCGCTTCCATCATTACAAGCCGCTTTTGCATTTCAAGCAGCAATTGCCGCTGTTGTTCGACAACCATTTGCAATTTTTCCATTTCGCTTTTCAGGCGCTCGACTTCTGTAATGGTTGATTCAGGCGCTTTGCCGTCATCGGCTTTTAGTGATAATTGGTCGCCTGCCTGTGCCTGAGCAATGACAACTGTCATCAACATCACGATGAAACTATGTGTAAACGAACGAATTTTTATATTCATAAACTCTCCCTGATATTGCTACCGGTGAGGGTGTTTAAATCTGCCTGATGCCATCACAGCAGAAAAATCCTTGCAGGTTATGACGAGGTTCCGATGATTTCATTCAGTGATTTTCTGTTGTGCGTTTTTTGAAAAGTTCGATGAGCATCAAAATGACGAATGAAATTGCCGCAAGAACGACGGACATCGCATATGCGCCGACATAATTGCGATCATCGAGTGAACGAAAAATAAATAGAGTTGCGGTTTCGGTTAATTTGCTCACGCCGCCGCTTACCACCAAGACCGCGCCGATTTCCCCGACCGCGCGGGCAAACGTAAGCGAGATGCCGTAAAACAATCCCCAGCGAATCGCAGGCAGTGTGACGCGCCAGAAGGTCTGCCATTTACTTGCGCCGATGGTGTAAGCCGCCTGCTCCTGATCGAGGTTGACCTGTTTGAGCACCGGCACCACTTCACGAATTACAAATGGCAGAGAGATAAAAATCGTGGCGATTAACATACCGGGCGTTGCAAAAACCATTTTGATTCCGAGCCGGTCAATCAAAGGCGCAAACCAACCGGTTCGACCAAACAGCAGAATCAACATAAAACCAGCGATAACCGGCGACACCGCAAACGGCATATCAACCAGCCCGTTTAAAATGCTCTTGCCTTTGAAATCATCGCGCACCAGAACCCAGGAAATGCACATCCCGAAAATCGTATTGATGAGGGTTGCGGCAACCGCCAGTATCAAAGTGAGTTTCAAGGCGTAAATTGCTTCTTCGGAAGTAACCGCGTTGATGAACGCCCCAAAACCATCCGCAAATGCGCCCAAAATAATGGCGATGAGCGGTCCAACCAATAAAAACGCAGCGTAGCCTAAAACGAACAAAACGATTAAACTCTCGCCCACGCGAAAGCGTTTTCTGCGCGTCAAAGTAATTTGCGTAAAAGCAGCTTCAGTTTGCGACATAGGTACTCCGTTTGCGGCTTTGCAACCAATCAACCGTCAGAATCAACAGGAATGAAATCGACAACAGCAAGATTGATACGGCGCTTGCTCCGTGTTGATTCTGCGATTCGATTTGTCCATAAATGTGAACCGGCGCGGTGAGTGTGCGACCGGGAATGTTTCCGGCGACGACGACAATCGAACCGAATTCACCAAGCGCTCTGCCGAAACTGAGCAGCGCGCCGGTCACGATTGCCGGGAAAATTGTCGGCAGTAGTATTTTGCGAAAAGTCGTCCATTTTGACGCGCCCATCGTATAAGCCGCCTCTTCCTGCCCGATATCGGTTTCCATCAATAGCGGTTGCACCGCGCGAATGACAAACGGATAAGTAATCACCAGCAGCGCCAGCACAATGCCCGGCGTGGCAAAGATAACCTGAATGTCCTGTGCGCCAAGCCATGCGCCGAGCGTTCGTTGCTGCCCGTAAAGCGCCACCAGCATCACCCCCGTTACCAATGTTGGAATCGCAAACGGCATATCAATCATGGCGTTGAACAGACTCTTGCCGGGAAAGTCATAACGCACCAGTGCATAAGCCGTGAGCGTTCCCATCACCGCGTTAATCACGGTGACGATGAGCGCGACCATCAATGTCAGCTTGAGCGCATCAAAAGCTATCGGGGCAATCAACTCCTGATAGAAAGCCGCGAGTCCCTGACTGAAGCCGTTTTGAAATATCGCGGAAAGCGGCAGCACAATCATCAAAAACAAATAACTAACCGCTACCACGCGCAAGCCCCATTTACCCCACGCAAACCAAGGCTTCGCGCGCGCAACGGGTCGACTATTTTTTTGCGATTGAGCGATGGCGCTCATTGGTTTTTTTGCAACTCCTCTATGACTTTCGTATAGACGCCTTGCGCGCCGTATATCTCTTCGGTCACGCGCTTCCAGCCGCCCAGATAATCAATGCGCCAGAGGTCATCAACCGGCGGAAAGTTTTTTTTCACTTCTTCACTAATTTTCAGGTCAACCGGACGCAAACCGTATTCGGCATAGGCGCGTTGGGCGTCCTGCGACCATAAGAAATTCACGAAGGCTTCGGCGACTTCGCGCACGCCATGTTTATCAACATGTTTGTCAATCAACGCCACAGGGTTTTCAATTAAAATAGTCGAACGCGGTGTCACATACTCATAAGTCTGCCCGGCTTTTCTGCCGACCAGCACTTCGTTTTCGTAAGTAATGGCGGCATCGCCGACGCCTTTTTCAAAGGTGGTGATGGATTCGCGCGCCCCTTTATCCATAATCGAAACGTTGCGAAAAATATTTTTCAGGAGTTCCTGAGCCGCCGCTTTATCGTCTTTCGGCGTACCAGCAAATCCTCTGAGCGCCGCGCCATAAATCGCATTGATGTTCCATTGCGCGCCGCCCGAAGTTTTCGGGTCAGGGGTTAAAACATTGAGTCCCGCCTGCGCTAAATCCGCCCAGTCTTTAATGCCTTTGGGATTGCCCTGGCGAACCGCAATTACTACAATCGACGTGCTGACCATGCCGCGATGGGGTTGCGCTTTCCAGTCATGGGTAATCAAACCGGCTTCACTGATTTTATCGACATCGCCTTCCAGTGATAGCGCCGTAATATCGGCTTCAAAGCCGCCGATGATGGCGCGTGATTGCGCGCCGCTGCCTTGATAGGATTCCTGAAACTCAACATCCTGTCCGGTTTTCTCTTGCCAATATTTTTTAAACGCCGGAAGGATGGCTTTGCCGTAAGCTTCACGCGGCGTGGTGTAAGCGCCAAGAATCAAGGTCACTTTATTCGCGCTTTTGTTGCTGCCACTACTACATCCTTGTAAAAAGACGAGGCTAAAGAAGAGCGTCAATACAAGGCAAAAGAATAGACTCCTGCCCAATCGATTACTTCGTTTGAGATTCATCGCATAGTCCTCCGCTTTGACACAGACCAACCGCTGGCTGCATCAAGGTTGTTTTATTGAGTTGTTGGTCAGGGAGGACGCCGGCTTTGTGCAGATAGAAAAAGAGCGCGGAGCAAAACACTCCGCGCTCAATCAAAAGTTATGATAGCGGCGTTACTGCCCTTCCCTTGCGCCTACGAGGTTAGCTGACGGGCTTGGGCTGGAAGTACCCTACGCAATAATTTGCGATACGCCCCGTGCTCTTTTTATTGAGAGCGTTGGTTCCCCCGTGCCATTCGCCATTAGGAAAAGCGAATGACTTAGGCAGACAAATTGTCAACGTGGCAATACTACTGCATAAACAAAAGATTTTTCAAATCATTAAAATTTATCTAGCCGCGATATTCGGCGATGACTTCGATGAGACCGGCAATCCGGCGATTGAATTCGTCAAGTTCTTCAGCGGCTATCCAATACTCCTGATGATGCGCTGCGCCGACAGTGTGTATTTCAAAATTTTCAAGATAATCGGCGTTCACCTGAAAGCGCGTGACATAACCGACCTTGTCCCGGTTGTATTTCGCATTCCAATCGCGGGCGATTTGCGTGGCGTAAGCTTCGTTGAGTACGGGGTAAAAAATCGGTTGTTCAGCGAGTCTTGGCGGAAATTTGCGAAAGCCGCTTTCTCGAATCAGTTCGAGTTCGTTATGCCCAACCGGGCGAAACAGGGTTATCGTCTTAGGCATACTTACCAGATGTCCGACAAATTCAGCACGAATCCCGGCAACACGGTTTCGCCATTTAAGCTATCAGGATTGTCCAAAATTTC
Source organism: Acidobacteriota bacterium (assembly GCA_040754075.1). Lineage (NCBI taxonomy): Bacteria > Pseudomonadati > Acidobacteriota > Acidobacteriota bacterium. The sequence goes on along the minus strand of JBFMDH010000001.1, from coordinate 445,200 downwards.
GACATCCTGATTCGGGCGATAAATGTGAACGCGGCGATTTTCGGGATCAATCAACCATCCGAGTTGTGCGCCGTTTTTGATATATTCCGCCATTTTCTTTTGCAGAGGTTTGAGCCTGTCGCTTTTAGAACGCAGTTCGACCACAAAATCCGGGCAGATCGGGGCAAAGTCTTCCTGTTCGTTTTCCGATAAAGCATTCCATCTATCGAGATGAATCCATGAAGCATCAGGCGAGCGTTTCGCCCCATTTGGTAAAGCAAATAAGGTGGATGAATCGAAACAAACGCCCGTCCCATCCGTTTCAGCCCAATTCAATAAACGAGTTGTCAACTTGCTATTACGAATGCCGGTTTTTGAGCCGGTTGGCGACATAACGATCAATTCTCCTTCTGCCGTCACTTCAAATTTGAGTTCAGGATTGTCGCTGCACAAACGATGTAACTGTTCGTTGGTTAAACCAACCGATTTAATATTGAGCGACAGTTGATGGTCTGATGTTTTACCCAGGCTGGCAATTGATTGTGCCATGGTTTGATTCCTCGCTTGGCAAACATTCTATGCTTGATGAATGAGGCGTTGCAATCATCAATCACTTGTATAGCGCAGCATCAATTCATCCCACTTGCCCTGCGCTTTCAGGATCAACTCAACCACTTCGCGAACCGCGCCGCGTCCGCCGGTCGCCCGTGTCACATAATGCGCCTGAGCTTTGACTTCTTCGACGGCATCCGCAACCGCAACCGCTAAACCTGCGCGTCTGAGCAAGGGAATATCGACGACATCATCGCCGACGTAACAGACGGCGTCATCACTTAAATTTTCTTCGTTTAAAATCTGCTGGTAAGGTTCAAGTTTTATCCATGCCATTTCGTGAACGTGGGCGATGCCGAGTTCCTGGGCGCGGCGTTGCACGACAATAGATTTGCGACCCGAAATAATCGCCGAACGCAGCCCTGCGCGGTGCAACATCACCAAGCCATGCCCATCACGCACATCGAAGGTTTTCGATTCATCACCGCTTGCGGTCATCTGGATGCGCCCGTCGGTTAAGACCCCGTCACAATCGAGAATTAACAGTTTGATTTTTTGCGCGCGTTCTAAAATTTCCTTCATCTCAGCTCTAAGTCCGTAGTCCGTAGTTATCGTCCGCCGTTCTTACTGCTGACTACGGACTACAAACTACGGGCTAAAAGAAAACTTCGGTTAATTGATCGAACCGCTCAATCAAAATATCAGGAGAGTATGCTTTGAGTTGCTCGTGAGTGCGAAAACCGATGCTGACGCCACAGGTCAGCATTCGCGCGTTACGCCCGGCAAGAATATCGCTTTCACTGTCGCCAATCATGACCGATTGTTCAATGGTGCCGCCGAGCAATTTCACGGCTTCAAGAACCGGCGCGGGGTCGGGCTTACGGGCGCTTACGCTGTCGCCGCCGACGATGCAATCGAAATCAGCGGCGATTCCCAGATGTTTCAGCAGTGGCGTAACGAACTGTGACTCTTTGCTGGTGACGATGGCTTTGCGTTTCTCTTTGAAATGCGCAAGCGTCTCTTTGACGCGCGGATAAAGCGCCGTTGAAATAAACATCTGGTTTTTATAATGTGCGAGCAGACCTTTTATGGCGCGTTGATGAAGTTGCGCATCGGGCGGTTCGCCTGTTGGACTCGTGGCAATTAGTGAACGGCGCGTCAGTGTCGGCACTCCGTCGCCAACGAAACTTGCAACCGTCGCTTCCGATAGTTGCGGGCGACCTAAATCAGCAAGCATTAAATTCACAGAGCGCGCCAGGTCGGCTCGTGAATCAATCAACGTCCCATCTAAATCGAACAACATGAATTGAACTGAATACATTTTTTCTCATTAACCCTTTATTCAGTAATGCCCATCGACAGGCAACACACTGACAAATCCATAATCGCTGCGGTATAAAACTATTTTTCGACAACCTTTTTATACTCACCGTTCAGCATAAAGAGGCAGGGGTTTCGCGTCAACCACAGGGAAAATTGAAAATTTGCTCAACCTGATGATTTTCAGGGTGAGCAGTTCCAATACCGCTATCCGTGAAAAAATCGTTTGAAACCCGAAAAAAATGCCGCTATGATGCGTTCCCCGTCAAAAGGATGAAAAATTGACATCCCGTGCAGAATCATTCCCCTAATGTAAAACCATTCTTTCGAGAATGCTGTTTAACCGCGAACCGTAACTATCTGCACGTTTGAGGGTGCGGAGGCATCAGGATGCGCAACGCGAATTTAAATCACAATCGGTTTTGTCTGGTACTCATCAAACCGTCGCACTATGACGATGACGGCTATGTCATTCAATGGTTTCGCTCGGCAATTCCCTCGAATTCATTAGCCGTGCTTTACGGGCTGGCGCTCGATTGTGCCGAGCAAAAAATTTTTGGTGAGGATGTTGAGATAGACATTCACGCCTTCGATGAAACCAACACCCGCATTCGCCCGCAACTCATCGCTTCGCTTATCGAAAAAGCCGGAGCCGGAATGGTGATGCTGGTTGGCGTGCAATCCAATCAATTTCCGAGAGCCTTGGATATAGCAAGCCCCCTGCGCGAACGCGGCATTCAGGTTGCCATCGGCGGCTTTCATGTTTCCGGCACGCTTGCCATGCTGACTGAACGCGATGCCCATGTCCGTCGCGCCGAAGAGATGGGCATCGCGCTTTTCGCAGGCGAAGCCGAAGGTCGTCTGGCAGAAGTGCTCATTGATGCGTATAACCGAAACCTCAAACCGCTCTATAACTACTTAAATGATTTGCCGCATCTTGAAGGCGCGACCCTGCCGTTGCTACCTGCCGAGCGTGTGCATTTGACCGCCGGAGCAACTACCAGTCTGGACGCGGGGCGCGGCTGCCCTTATCAATGTTCGTTTTGCACCATCATCAATGTGCAGGGGCGCAAATCGCGCTACCGTTCGCCCGAAGACATTGAACGCATTGTGCGGGCAAATATCGCGCAGGGGCTGCATTCCTTCTTCATTACCGACGATAATTTCGCTCGCAATCAAAACTGGGAAGCCATCCTTGACCGCCTGATTTATCTACGCGAAGTCGAAAACTTCAAGATGAGTTTCATCATTCAGGTGGACACCTTGTGCCATAAGTTACCGAATTTTATCGAAAAGGCGGCGCGCGCCGGCGTCAAGCGCGTCTTCATAGGGCTTGAAAATATCAATCCTGACAACCTGCTTGGCGCGAAAAAACAACAGAATAAAATCACCGAATATCGCAAAATGTTGCTCGCCTGGAAACAAGCGAAAATCGTCACCTATTGCGGCTACATTCTCGGTTTTCCCGGTGATACGCCGGAATCCATTCTGCACGATATTCAAATCATCAAAAAAGAATTGCCGGTGGATTTATTGGAATTTTTTTACCTCACGCCGCTTCCCGGTTCCGAAGACCATCGCCGCTTGAGCGAATCGGGAGTTGAACTGGATGGGGATTTGAACAAGTATGACCTCAATCACCTCACCACCGCGCACCCGCGTATGTCGAAAAAGGAATGGGAAGAAACTTATAAGAAGGCTTGGGAAATCTATTACACCATCGAGCACATTGAAACTTTGCTGAGACGCGCGATGGTGACGGGAACCAGTCCCGGCAAAATTCTGTTTTTCGTGGTCTGGTTCAAAGGCTGCATTGGCATTGAAAAGATTCATCCGCTCGAAGGCGGATTCCTGCGACGCAAATTTCGCCAAGACCGTCGCCCGACTTTTCGACGCGAGCCGATATGGAAGTTCTATCCGAAATATTTTTTTGAAACTCTCAGCAAACAATTTCGCTGGATTTCGCTCTACTTGCGCTTGCGCCTCATCTATCGCGCCATCAAACACGACCCGCGACGGTTCGAGTATACAGACCTCGCGCTCGAACCGGTCAGCGATGAGGAATTCACCACCCGCGAAATGTTTCAAACCGAAGTCGCAAAAGTTTATGTACTGAAAAGACAACGCTCGGCAAGCGGTCAACGCTGATGAATTCATACAGGTTGAACATCCTACCTCGGTTTTCGCTAAGCATCGCCTGTAGCGATTTTGTTAAAACAGCGAATGGCAGCGTTTGAAATGTCGTCGTTTATTTAATCTAAGTTGCTCGTTTTGCTGAATGCGCCGGAGGCGCAAGGGAAATTAGCCAGTGGTGAAGCCACTGGTAGTCGTAGAGCATCAAACAATTATCGCGCCCTGACGGGGCGCAGGAAATTGTTTCCATCCATCGCTCTTTCAGAGCGGCGAAACAATTTTTGGGTTTGGTTTCCTGTGGCGTTACCACAGGCTAATCTCCTTTGCCACTTCGTGGCATTTTTAACTGGCAACTTAGATTATTTAGCTCACCGACTTATCATTCTTCATCATCGCGAAGCGCGGCAAGTACAGAGAAATCTTCAAGCGTCGTCACGTCGCCTCGCACTTCTCCACTCGTCGCGATTTCACGAAGCAATCGGCGCATAATTTTGCCGCTACGGGTTTTCGGCAGCGTATCCGTAAAGCGTATGTCGTCGGGGCGAGCCAGTGCGCCAATCTCTTTCACGACCCATTTTTTCAACTCATCTTTTAAAGTTTCGGATGGCTGTTGCCCCGATTCCAGGGTTACAAATACCGCAATGCTTTGCCCTTTGATGTCGTCGGGTTTACCGATGGCTGCGGCTTCGGCTACCGCAGGATGGGCTACCAGAGCCGATTCCACCTCCATCGTGCTCAAACGATGCCCCGACACATTAATCACATCATCGACGCGACCCATAATCCAGTAATAACCGTCTGCATCTTTTCGCGCGCCATCGCCCGCGAAATAAACGCCTTCGATTTCCGACCAGTATTGTTGAACGTAACGCTCCGGGTCGCCGAAAATCGTCCGCGCCATCGAGGGCCAAGGGCGTTTAATCACCAGATACCCACCTGAACCCGCAGGCACGCTTTCGCCTTTTTTGGTCACCACATCAGCAATGATGCCGGGAAAAGGTCTGGTTGCCGAACCCGGTTTGGTAGCAATCGCGCCCGGAATCGGGGTAATCATAATCGCGCCGGTTTCGGTCTGCCACCAGGTATCGACAATCGGGCAACGCCCGCGCCCGATGACTTCTCTGTACCACATCCAGGCTTCGGGATTGATGGGTTCGCCGACCGTGCCCAGAAGGCGCAAGCTGTTCATTTGATATTTGCGCGGATAATGTTCGCCCCATTTCATAAAGGCGCGAATCGCCGTCGGCGCAGTGTAAAAAACATTCACTTTGTGGCGTTCGATAATCTGCCAGAACCTGTCCGGCCCGGGGTGATTGGGCGCACCTTCGTACATGAGCGCCGTCGCGCCGATTTGCAACGGGCCATAGACAATGTAGCTATGCCCTGTGACCCAACCGATGTCCGCCGTACACCAGTAGACATCATCGTCTTTCAAATCGAAAACCCACTTGGTCGTAAGATAAGTGCTCACCGAATAACCGCCGGTCGTATGCAATAAGCCTTTGGGTTTGCCTGTGCTGCCAGAGGTATAAAGGATGTAGAGCGGGTGTTCGGAATCCAAAATTTCGGCGGGACAATCATCGGAGGCATTCGCCATGAGTTCATGCCACCAGTGGTCACGCCCCCACTCCATTCGGACTTCGCTGCCGGCGCGTTGATAAACCACCACGCTTTTAACCGTCGGGCAGGATGCCAGGGCTTCATCAACGGCGGGTTTCAATTTCACTTCGCCGCCGCGACGATAGGCGCCGTCCTGCGTAATCACCGCGACCGCCTGCGCATCATTGATGCGGTCAATCAAAGCCTGCGCGGAAAATCCGCCAAAGACAATCGAATGCGTCGCGCCGATGCGCGCGCAAGCAAGCATGGCTACGGGCAATTCGGGAATCATTCCCATGTAAATCGCTACGCGGTCGCCTTTTTTAATACCGAGCGTTTTCAAGACGTTGGCGAATTTGCAGACTTCGATGTGCAGTTGTTGATAGGTGAGCGTGCGGGTTTCGCCGGGTTCGCCTTCCCAAATTATCGCGGCTTTGTTTCTTCGCCACGATGACAGATGGCGGTCGAGACAATTGTACGAGAGATTGAGTTCGCCGCCGACAAACCATTTCGCCCAGGGCAAATTCCATTCAAGCACCGTATCCCATTTTTTGAACCAGTGAAGTTGGCTGGCAATTTCGCTCCAGAACTCATCGGGGTTTTCTTCGGCGTGTTTATAAATGCGTTCGTATTCTTCGAGGCTTTTAATATGCGCCGCCTCGCTGAAGGCTTTGCCGGGTTCAAACAGTCGGTGTTCTTTGAGTATCGAATCAATATTGGCTGACATGAAAAGGATTCCTCCGCAGGATTAAAAATCGGAAGTCAAAAATTAACACATCAAAAAGCAGGGACTCAATGAAAGCGTAGGATTCAGGAGTCAGGATTCAGGGAAAGGAAAGTATGAAGTAGGAACGATGAACGATGAACCGAAAGCGTTTTGTAGTTGTTCATCCTTCATCCTTCAGCCTTCATCGTTTCTTCTCCCCTGAATCCTTGATTCACATACTGGCTACGAAAAACATCCTCTGCTATATTCTTCGCGCCATAAGCAAAAAATTTCTCACTCAATCCTGGCGAGGCTTTTAAAGGTGGCTATTAAAATTCTTTTTGTATTCATCGCTTATTTGCTTGGCGCTATTCCTTTCGGGTATCTGCTGGTTAAATTTGTATTCACTGAGGGCGAAGATATTCGCAAGGTCGGATCGGGCGGTATCGGCGCAACCAATGTGACGCGACGCGCAGGGCGCGCGGCGGGACTGATGACCTATGTGTTTGATGTTTTAAAAGGCGTGGCGGCGGTTTTACTTATGAAAATGGTTGCGCCGGATGACTATCTATGGATAGGAGCGGCGGCGGTTGCGGCAATCATCGGTCATATTTTCCCGGTATTTTTAGGGTTTCGCGGCGGCAAAGGGGTTGCCACAGGCGTCGGCGTTTATCTGGCGCTTGCGCCGCTTTCGGTGCTCTCGACGCTTGTCTTATGGGTGCTGATTGTCTATTTCTCGCGTTATGTGTCGCTCGGTTCAATCATAGCCACCGCCGCTGTGCCGCTGTGGACACTGCTCTATTACGGATGGCTGATGCCGCATCCGCATCTGCTGGCGATGCTCACCGTTGGCGTTCTCGGTTGCGCCCTGATTGTCGCCAAACATCATGAAAACATCGCGCGATTATGGAACGGCACGGAAAACAGAATCGGTCAGCGGGTGAGTTGAAATAAAGATGACCGAACCAACAAATTGATGAATGATGCAGTAAGCAGGCGGAACGATGAACGACGTTTTAATTCTTCGGTTCATCCTTCATCGTTCATACTTCATGGTTAAAAAAATTCTATCCTCAGTTCTTATCCCTATATCCTATGAGTGATTTTCAGAAAAAACGCATAGCCGTAATTGGCGCGGGGAGTTGGGGAACCGCGCTGGCTCTGGCTGCGGCGCGCAATCACCACGATGTACGCATCTGGGCACGCGAAGCCGAAGTTGCTGAGTCCATCCGACAACACCATCGCAATCCGTTTTATTTATCCGATATAGCGTTGCCGGATAACATCACCGCTACGACTTCGATGGCGGAAGCCTTGCAGGATGCGCGTTTTGTCATCATCGTGGTGCCCTCGCATGCGATGCGCGAAGTCATCACCCAAATGCGCGACCACATCACCGAAGACACCATTTTAATGAGCGCCACCAAAGGCGTTGAAAATCAGACGCTCATGCGCATGTCGGAAGTGATTGCCGATGTGATGAAAGATAAATTTGTGCCGCGCATTGCGGTATTATCGGGACCGAGTTTCGCCAAAGAGGTGGCGCGCGGCGAACCGACAGCGATTGTCGTCGCCAGCCGGGATTCAGCTTGTCGCGAAGAGGCGCAGTTTGATTTGAGTTGCAATTCATTTCGCATCTACACCAATGATGATGTGGTCGGTGTGGAAATCGGCGGCGCGGTGAAAAATGTGGTTGCCATTGGCGCGGGCGTGGTGCGCGGGCTGGGGCTTGGTTACAACGCCGTTGCCGCCATCATCACACGCGGACTGGCAGAGGTCACAAGATTGGCGCTCAGGCTCGGCGCAAAACCGGAAACTATGGCGGGGCTTGCGGGACTGGGTGATTTGGTGTTGACCTGCACGGGGGAACTGTCGCGCAATCGTTATGTGGGTGTTGAACTCGGCAAAGGGCGAAAGCTGGCGGACATTCTCGCAGAGATGCGTGAGGTTGCCGAAGGCGTCAAAACCACGCGGGCGATTTACGAACTCAGTAAACAATTAAATGTTGATATGCCGATCACCGCAAGTATTTATGCGCTGCTTTACGAAGATAAACCGGCGACCGAGGCTGCCAATGAGTTGATGGGGCGTCCGCTCAAACGCGAATAGATTGAATTTTTCTTCTGTGTCATAATCACCAAGCCAAGTAATTTGCACTAAAAGGAGAACATGTTATGTCGAATTATCCGCCGCCGGGCGAGCCGCCTTTTCCGCCATCGGAAGGGGTGCCGACCCGCCCCATGAATCCGCAACCGCCTTATCAACAAAACCCTTATCAGCAGGGGCAATATCAACAACCACCGTTTCCGCCGCCCAATCAACCGCAGAAAAAGGGCGGGGCAGTGAAATGGGTGCTCATCGGCTGCATCGGGTTCATCCTGATTGGCGGTATCGCTGCGGTTGGTGTCGTCTGGTATGGTTACAACAAAGCCAAGCAAATCGGCTTTGACCCTGACCTGGCAAAACGCAATCCTGCATTTGCGGCTGCGAAACTCGCCATCAACTTGGACCCCGACAAAGAACTCATTTCGGCTGATGAAAAAACCAACACGCTGACGGTTAAAGATAAAAAGAGCGGGAAGGTGCTGACGCTTACCTTTGAACAGGACAGCAACGGCAACATCACCTTTAAAGAAAAAGATGCCAGCGGCAAAGAGACTTCCGTGAGTGTCGGCAAAGATAAAGTTGAGGTCACTTCGCCTGATGGTAAAACCGTGATTGGCGCAAACGCCGATTCAACGCTCCCGGATTGGGTGCCGCAATATCCCGGTGTAAAAATGGAGGGCACTTATTCCAGCGTATCCGGTGAAAGCATTGCCAAAGGTTGTAATTTTAAGACCAACGATTCCCTGCAACAGGTTATCAGTTTCTTTGAAGACAAACTGAAAGCTCAAGGGTTTAAAACCACTAAGACGACTTCGGAAATAAACGGAAAGCAATACATGAACCTTTCAGCCAATGACGGTGATTACACACGATTCGTCGTCGTCGGCGCAAATGAACAAGATGGCGGCGTTTATGTGACCATCACCTCACAGCAGAATAAAAAGAAGAATTAATAAACTGCGGATTGCGTTACCGTTGGTATCGTAAGGAAATCCCATGAAAATTGATTTACCCTCGTCATGGTTAAAAGTCATCGGCGAAGAGTTCGAGAAAGATTATTTCAAACGCCTCGAAGCCTTCGTCGATGGCGAACGAAAAAAACATCCCGGTAAAGTTTTTCCGATTGATGATGAAGTGTTCACCGCATTCAAGCTCACGCCATTTAACAAAGTCAACGTTCTGCTCATCGGACAAGACCCCTATCCGGGAATCCAGAAAAAAGCCAATGGCGAGCGCGTTGGCGAAGCGCACGGTTTATGCTTTTCAGTCAAACCGGAACTGAGATCGCCCGATTCGCTGAGAAATATTTTCAAAGAACTGCAAAGCGACCTCGGTTGTAAAATTCCCAATAACGGCTACCTTGCGCCGTGGGCAAAACAAGGCATGTTGATGCTCAACACCGTGCTTACGGTGGGACCAAAAGTCGCGGGCGGCAATCCCGTGCCGTTTTCGCATCGCGGTCAAGGATGGGAAACCTTCACCGATGAAGTGATTCGCCAAGTGAGCGCGAAAAAAACGCCGGTAGTATTCGTGTTATGGGGCAATCCTGCGAAAGCCAAGAAAAAATTGATTGACCTGGCGCGTCACCAAGTGGTCGAACGTTCCCATCCGACGACCATGAGTTTTTTCAAAGACTTTTCCGGCACTAAACCATTTTCGGAAATCAACGCGAAGTTAATCAAGCACGGCTATGACCCCATCGACTGGCAAATCCCTGATGTGTGATTTCTATTTTTTGTGCTAACACTCAAAGAAAACTTTTTGAAATTTGGCTAAAGCCTGTTTCCTTTTTCCTTTTATCCTCCAACTAAAGTTGGAGGCAATTCATTGAAAGGATTTTATTGAAGACAATTCATTGGAAGCGACCGACTCTATGGTGGATTGAAGATAGAAAAGAAAAGAGGCTTTAGCCGAAATGCAGAAAAAGCCTCTTCCTTTCCATTGATTGATTTGGCAGCTATTCATTTTCTCGCCTCTGCCGCAGCCGTAACTAATTTTTTCATCGCCGGGATAATCACCAGTTTAACTTTGGCTTTGGGTTTGGCGGCTTCATCTAACACAGCCAGTTTCGCGTCTTTCCAAGCCACAGGCGGCGGCGTGCCGGACAATAAATAATTCATCGCCTCTAACCCGATTGCGCCGATGTCCGACAGATTTTTCGCCAAGGGCTCGGCTTCCTGCAAGACCGGAGAACCCGCAACCAACGCTTCAAACGGCTCACGATTATCGCGCCAACCCATTAAGGTCTGCATCAGGCGTTCGCGATTTTCCGCAAAACGCGGCTGGTCACTGAGCCATCCGTCAACCAGGGCTGCAAAATGTCTTTTGCTCGCGGGGTCGGGTCGCGCCGTATCTACGAGTTTGGTAAGCGGCGTTTCCTGCGTAGTCGGCGGCGGCGTCTGCGCCCGCGTACCGAAATCGACAGGCTCAATCACTTCAACCAAAGTCTGCAATGGCGCAATACTTCTCCCCGCAGCCAGGCGGCGCATCATCATCTGCGCGTTTTTTTCATGCAGCAAGCCGAGTTCTTCAAGCTGCACACTGACGACTTCAAGCCGACGATACATATCCTGCACATCTTTGATTTCACGCGGCGACCATAAGCGTTCGGCAACCGCTGGCATACGCGACCAGATGCGCGAATCAATCGTATCCGCATTAACGTGCTCGCCCCACATGCAGGCTTCGCCGCCAAGCACGCGCTTTGCCTCTTCTTCACTCATGCCGCTTTGTTCATCAACGGGGGCGTTGGCGTAATGATATTCAGCCGCGCGAATGTGGTCTAGATAATAGCCGTTCGAGAGGATGCCCTGATAACCGCGTTTCGCGCCTTCGGCTAAAGATTTTTTGCCCCGCCAAGATTGCACGACAATATCTTTCGGCAAATCGGGATGCAGAATTTCATCCCAGCCGACCATCTTCTTTTTGTACTTCATCAAAATTTTCAAGAGGCGTTGATTGAAATAAGATTGCAAAGCGTGATTGTCGGCAAGGTTTTTGGTTTTTCTGAAGGCGACAATTTTTTCACTCTTCGACCAATGCACGCCGTTATTTTCATCGCCGCCGATGTGCAGGTATTCATCAGGGAAAAGCGCCGCCATCTCTTTAAAAAAGTTATCGAGGAATTTATAAACTTCGTCCCGCGTCGGGTCGAAGACGCCATCGAAGATGCCGAATCGTCGTTCGATTATGTAGTCCTGACGAATTGCTGCAAGCTCAGGATGCCCGACCAACCAACTGGTCACGTGTCCCGGCATATCGAATTCGGGAACTACGCGAATGCCGCGCTCACGCGCATAAGCAATCACTTCGCGAATCTCTTCCTGCGTGTAATACAATCCATCGGAACCCATCTCGTGCAGCCTGGGATATTTTTTCACCTCGACGCGAAAGCCCTGGTCTTCGGTCAGATGCCAGTGGAAGACATTCAATTTCATCGCCGCCATGCCGTCAAGATTGCGTTTGATGACATCGACCGGCTCGAAGTGCCGCCCGACATCAATCAACAAACCGCGCCACGGAAATCGCGGTTTATCCTGAATTTTTGCGCCGACGAAGAAATAGCCGTCGCGGTCTGCTTCCTGTAGTTGCAAGAGAGTTTCGAGTCCGCGCAGAATGCCGACGACGGTTTTCGCCCGTAAATTCGCCTGTTTTTCAGCAATCGCGAGTTCATAGGATTCATCTTCGTTGATGGATTGCACCGCGCTTCCCGCGCTTTCGCATTCAACCATCAAGGTTGCGGACTGGGCGTCGGGATTTGCCCCGCGTTTAAAGGTAAAGCCCGCGCGTCCTTCCAGGCGGCGCAGAGCGCGCTCGATTCCCTTTTGCAATCGCGCATCGGAAAAGCTTTTGATGGCATAAGTGAATGCGGGGGTGATGGCGAGTTTCGCTTGGGTGAATTCAACCGATGCCGGCACCGGCATCAAATGATGTTGATAAGTTTTTTGTGAAGCTTGCGCAAAAATTTGCAATAAAGAAAGCATTGCCAGAATCATAAGCAAAGATAAGTTCTTTTTCATTTCGCCTCTTGCCGTGTGGAGTTTGACTTTCAAATAGCGCAGTTTGCCTGATAACCGGCGATGAGACAAGCGGGTTTTGCTGATTGTCTCCCCCATCGCCGGAAACCTGATTAACCACCGAACCAACCGCATAAAAGCGGAATGAACAAAAATTAGTTTTCCGTTGGTTCGGTTATTTTCGTTGGTTCCGTTATCTTGAGAAAACTTAATCTATGCCGGCATTTCTTGCTTCTTAGTGAGCGGCAGGGTTTGAAATTTAGTCTTGAAGATAAGCAAACCTTTGATAAGTTATAGATACGTCGTCAAAGCATTCTGCCCTCATCATTTTGCTTGTCAACGGCATTCTGGTAACTCCTGTCAGCATACGCGCAAACCAGAACCCGCAAAGGTAGACCATCATGGCAAATGTGAAATGTGCCAGTTGTGGACTGGTTAATTTTGTTACTGCACAGGAGTGCAGACGCTGTGGTCAGTTGCTGAGTAGTCCACCGCCATTCTATTCATCACCGGCAAGTTCACCTCAATCACCTGCGCCGGTGCCGCCAGCAAACTGGCAGGGCACAAATCCTCAAATGCCGCCGAATTATCCATACGTGAATCCGCAAGCCTGGCAAGCGCCGCCACCAAATCAACCGCTCCAAACGCAAGCTTCGCAACCGCTGCCTTCCATCTGGCAAGGCAACGAACCGGCAACCCCGAATCCGGGTCAACAAACGGTTCAACCGCCAAGTGCGCCATTGAATCAACAGTGGCAAGCGCCACCGCCGCAATATTATCCGCAAGCGCCGCACTATTATTCGCAACCAACCCCTGCGCCTCAACAACAGTGGCAAAATCCGCAAATGGTTCCGGCATATGTTGCGGGATACGGGCAACCGCCGGCTTACGCAGCCACGCCACCCACACAATGGACGCAGCAATCCGAACTTAGCGGGCTTGGCGGCTGGTTGATTCTTCCGGCAATCGGTATCGTTCTGCGACCGCTGATTGCTTTATTCGGGGCATTTGGCTGTCTGGCTTTTTTCGGAGCGGCTGAAGCCATCATTGCCAATATCGGGTTGCGCGCTTATGTCCAACTGAGACCGATTGTCGGCTTTGAACTCCTTGCCAATCTTTTCATGGTGGGGTTTTCGATTTATGTCGCCATCCGCTTTTTCCGCAAAAAAGCCAACGCGCCAAAATTGTACGTTGTCCTCCTGTTCATTCAGGTAGTTATCATCACCCTCGACATTCTGTTATTAAAATTTTTATACGAGCCGATTGCGCCCCCTACATCGGGCGATTCCGAAGTTCCGTCGCTGGTTTTTGCCGTGAGTTCCTGCGCCCTCTGGGTATCGTATTTCAATAAATCGTTGCGCGTGAAAAATACCTTTGTGAATTAGCGACGAGACGAACCGGTATTGAGCAAGCATTTTTTAATTCGTCGTGTGATCGTTTATGGAAAGTCTTTTTTCATTAATCACTCTCCTCATCATCATTTTTCAAATGCTGTTCACCTGCATTCCGTTGGGAAATGATCGCCTGAGTCTCAAAAAATTGCCGTTGGTTACGGGCATCATCATTATTTTAAACGTCGTCGCTTTTACCCTCACCATGCCGTTTGCCGACTGGCAGGACACCCAGATTGAGAAAGCCAGAAATCGGGTTATTGACATTCTCCAGAGAGACCCGGGGTTGCTCGCCATTAACGCGGTGAAACAAAAGTTAGTGGATGCCGGTTGGGTTCAAAATAACCGCCTGGTTACTGAAGAAGACAGTTATTCGGTTGACCTGATTGATGAACAAACCGCCATCCGAAGTTTCGGTAAAAGCCGAGCCGATGCGCTGGTGGAAAAATTCAATAGCGAATTCGCAAGTTATGAAAAAGCCGTGTCTGAGCATGTCTATTACCAATTCGGACTTGCGCCAAATGGAAAATGGAAATTCCCGCAACTCATCACCCATATGTTCATGCATGGCGGCATCATGCATCTGGTCGGCAATATGCTTTTCTTTTTTGCGCTGGGCGGCGCGTTGGAAGAACGCTGGGGACGCGGACTGTTTATCGTTTTTTATATCTTCATCGGTTGGTGCGCCTGTTTGCCTTATTTAATCAAACCCGACCACCTGCCATTGATCGGCGCATCGGGGGCAATCAGCGGCGTGATGGGGGCGTTTGCCGCGTCAATGTCGAAAACCCGAATCAAAGTCGGCTGGCTCTCGATACCGCTTGCCATCTTTTTTCTGCTGATGAAAAAGAAACCCTTCGGCATCATTCGCATCCCGGCTTATATCGTTTTAGGTTTATATTTCATCGCCGATTACTCGTCATTGATTACCTCAAGAATCGATAAAGAGGCGATGGGTGGCGTGGCTTATCTTGCGCACGTTTCGGGATTTTTCTTCGGGGTTTTCTTTGCCTTGATTTATGAATCGTTCAACCCGATCAAGAAAAAACTGGAGGTGCGCAATTATGCCCTGCAACCTGTGGTAAAAAATGATGATGGCGAAACCATCGCCAGCCCTGTGGTGGTTCAGGCAATGGAGATGTTACAACGCGGCGAAGCTCTCAAAGCGCAGTACAAATTAAAATACTATGTCGTCACCAATCCTTACGACAGCGAAGCGATCAAATTGCTGGCGCACACCAGCAAACTGATCGGTGATTTTCAGCAATTCAACTACTGTTCAGACAGACTGATTAATCAATATCTGTTAGCGGGCGATAAAAATGCGGCGCTTCTGGTTTACATGGATTTACTCAGCGTGCTTTCATCAGCCCAGTTGCAACCGCAAATCACCACGAGCAACTGGATGATGATTTGCGATTACCTGCGCGCTACCGGGAGAAACCGCGAAGCCGCCATCGAATACGAACGATTGGCTGATACCAACACGCAGGACGCGCTTGCCGCGAGAGCCTGTGTGCAGGGCGGCGAAGCGGCGCTTTCGGCTTATGATAGAAGCCGGGCGTTGAAACTTTTCGAGAATGCTTTGAAAATGAACCCGCCCGAAAGTTATCAATCACGCGCCCGACGCGGCATCGAAATGTGCCAGCATATATTGGCATCTCATCCGACACGGTAATTCAATCAACCGCCTTCCCATCAATTGCTCCTCGATCAAGCGGTTTCCCATAATCCCCCGGCAGTTTTTGAAAAGCCCCGCAAGGTTTCCTGTCCAAACCTCTCTTTAACCATTTTTCCTTAACAAATCTTTGCTCTTTTCAACCAGGCTGATGAATTCCCTGCGATAGCCTTCTTCATCTTCGCCACGCGACTGATTTGCCAACTCCAGGCAACGCTCATGCGAGGCATTGGCTTTGAAACGTGAATCTCTCAGCAACAATCCGAATTCGGCAACCGCCGCGGCGAATTTGAAATTCACCGAAGCCGATTCGATATTTTTCCGGTCATCAACTACCGCGCGCGAAAGCAATTTGCTGTCGCTTTCCTGCGGCGCTTTGTAACGCAGTTTGATCATCATCACTTCATTGCTCGCGTAAGCTTCCAGTTTGGTCATTTTTTCCTGATACTTGAGCGCGTCGACTTTCGGCAGTTTGGCATTCGCGCCCGCTGGCACGATTTCATAGAGCGCCGTCACCGAATGCCCTGCGCCGAGTTCACCGGCATCTTTTCTGTCATCGTTGAAATCTTCAGCTTTCAACAGACGGTTTTCATAGCCAATCAACCGATACGCCTGCACCCGCGTCGGGTTGAATTCGACTTGAATCTTTACGTCTTTGGCGATAGTAAACAACGTGCCGCCCATTTCGTTGATGAACACTTTGCGCGCCTCCTGCACCGAATCGATATAAGCATAATTGCCGTTGCCTTTGTCGGCGAGTTGTTCCATCTTTGAGTCCTTCAGATTGCCTGTGCCAAATCCCACGACGGTTAAGAAAATGCCGTCTTGGCGTTTCTCTTCAATCAAGCGCACCAGTTCGCCTTCGCTTGAAACGCCGACATTGAAATCACCATCGGTCGCAAGAATGACGCGATTGTTGCCCGATGCAATGAAATTTTCCTTCGCTACATTGTAAGCGAGTTGAATGCCTGCGCCACCCGCAGTCGAACCACCGGCTTCGAGGCGTTCGATTGCCGCTAGAATTTTCTCTTTGTTGCTGCCTGATGTCGGTTCCAATACCAGTCCAGCCGAACCCGCATAAGCAACAATTGAAATATGGTCTTTTTCGCGCAGTTGATTGACGAGTAATTTGAACGCCTGTTTGAGCAGCGGCAATTTATCGGGCGAATTCATCGACCCTGAAGTATCCAGTAAAAAGACGAGGTTGCTCGGCGGGGCTTTCGAGATGTCGAGGTTTTTGCCCTGCAAGCCGATTTGCACCAGTTTATGTGAAGTTTCCCAGGGGCAATCGGCGAGTTCGGTCGAAATTGAAAACGGCGCATCGCCTTCCGGTTGCGGATAATTATATTTGAAATAGTTAATCAACTCTTCGATACGCACCGCATCTTTCGGCGGCAACTGTCCATTGTTGATAAAGCGACGGACATTGCTATAAGAAGCCGTATCCACATCAATCGAAAAGGTCGAGAGCGGGTTTTCATTTACCGCGAGAAATTCATTCTCATCGATTTTTTTATAATCTTCGGTATTGAATTCGCCTTTTTGAACTTTATATTCAGGCTGTAGCGCTTCCTGAGCGTTAGATGTAGCGGGTATGTAGGGGCTAGGTTTACTCGCATCGGCAATTTCCGATGAGGTTCGTTTCGCGTCGCGAGCGCAAGCACTAAGCATGGCAACGGCGAGTAAATAAACACATCCGTGTTTGATTATTCTTGTTATTCGTTCAGACATAGGTTCTCCTCTCCCGGCAGTTCTTAAATTTTTTTTCAGTCTGCAAGGAATACCAAAATTGATTTGGTCAAATGCACGTATAATTTAGGCTTGGTATTGTGTGGGTTGCGAAGCTAATTGATGAACGACCTTGCTAAACACCTTTGCAGAAAAATATTTCAAACTTCTAACGGAATTCCATCGGCTCTGATTTTCAAGCTGGTTTCCCAGCGGATGCAGCGGATCGCGCGGATTAACGCGGGTTTTTTGAAAATCGATAAACTTGATTCCTCGTTGATAATCCCGAATCAATTTATCCGTCCTCATCCGCCGCATCCGCGTTATCCGCTGGGAAATTTACTTCTAATCAATGCCTGGTCTTTTTCCGTGAGAACTTTTAAATCAGGCTGAGTTAAATTTGTTGCCAAATATCCGGGCGAGAATCAACAATCGCTATCAATCAACGATTCAACTCATCAAGTGCCGCGCCTAACCGTTTAAGCCCTTCGGCAACGATTTCCGGCTCCGCGCAAATGCCTATACGAAAGTGCTCAGGCATTTCAAAAAATTTGCCGGGCACCACTGCGGTTTCATATTTTTCTCGCAGGTGAGCGCAAAACGATTCAACATTGTCATTTAACAAGCGGGGAAAGACGGTGGTTCCAAATTCTGTTTGCACGCAGGGCAAATCCTGTCGCGAATTCAAAAATTGTTTAAGCGCGGCGCGATTCGGCTCAAGCAGGGTTTTAGCGCGGGCAATCACTTTGTCCAAATTCGCCAGCGCGACGACGCTTAAACGCTCTGCCGGATGCGGCGGAACCACTCCGAAAATATCATTGAGTCGCCACATTCGATGCGCGAGTTCCCTTTCTGCGAGAATCCACCCGCAACGCAGACCGCTCAGACCATAAGCTTTCGTCAAACTGCTGGTCACAACGAATTGATTGCCGAGATGAAAAGCCGTAGGTTGCGCGCGCTCGAACATCGCTTCGAGATAGACTTCATCAACCAGGACGCGCGCCCCGAGGCTCTCAGCCAGTTCACCGATTTGTTGAAGCGTGTGGTTATCGGTGAGCACGCCGCTCGGATTATGCAGATTGGTGATGACGATTAATTTTGTCTGCGGCGTAAGATGGCATTTGATTTCGTCGAGGTCGATGCGAAAGTCATCTTCAAAGCGGCGCGTGAAGCGATTGATTTTCGCGCCGAGATATTCGGGAACGCGAAGCAACGGGTCATAGGCGGGATATTCGATTAACACTTCATCGCCGCGTTCTAAAATCGTCGCCATCGCCAGATGATTGGCAAACGAAGTGCCGTTTGCGTGAACCACACATTCGGGCGCGACCTGAAATTTCGCGGCAAGCGCGTCAATCAACGGTTCGTATCCATACGAAGAGGTCGCGGCGGTTGCAACCTCTTCGATAGGGATGTCGAGTTCATTCAGTGGATAGGTCAATACGCCGCTCAGTGCGAGGTTGTATTTTGCTGCGGATTTGGTTTTCGCCCATTCAATGTATGGAGAATTTTTTGTCATTAGTTTTCTTTCCAAATTTGTTTATCTATCAATAAACAATCAAGCTTGAAGTAATATATTTTTTCCTTTAAGCACCCACTTATTTTGCTGCTTCACAAAAAAATAGTAACCACCATACATACACCGCGAGCCACAAGCTACAATTGCGTAGACAAGCGCTTGACTCTTTTGCTGGTTGAATCCAACTCTCGAAAAGCCAATATACCCGCGCGAGTTCGGATACTTTGCATAAAAATCATCCCAACCACCAATACCCTTCTTTTTAAAAAAGGCATCGATAGAACTCTCACTAATTAAAATATACTCATTAGGAAGATTGAATGACCGCGTCAACTTAATAGGTTTCTTCGGCTTATTTAAATAATTGCCAATGGTATCTTCAGTGATTTCAGAAAAGCCATTTGATTTTTTTAGGTTTTCAAATTTCTCACCAAAAAAAAGCGCGCCAAGCTCATCATCGCCTCCCACTCCACTGGTTTTATCGGTGATGACCACCAACCGGGAATCGCCAGCAAGATGACGAATGAGCATAGAATAAAATTCATACTCATCAGCAGGAATAGTATTTGATTGAATCAGCGGGATTCGACTCAAGTTGCTTTGTGTCAGAAAGCTAATTATCAACAAGGTAAACAAAACACGCTTGTGCATAATCGTTCCTCCATACAACAAAAGTTAAAAGTTGCAGTTTAGCTTTTATTCTTCGTTATCTGCCTTTTGTTTAAAAATTTTCCATAAAAAATAGACCGGCAATCCCGAAAGCAAAATGGCGTAACCGATCAAGCTGTTTTTTAAATCTTTATTCACCGTGCTCACCACCACCACGAAACAGGCGATAACGAAAAAAGCTGTGGTGAAGGGATGACCGGGAATTTTAAATCCCGCGTTGGCACTTTTCGCGCGATGACGAAAGACGAAGACACAAAGCGCGGTGACGCCGAAAAACATGAAATCGACCGACACCACATAATTGAGAATCTGTTCGTACCTGCCCGACATGGCGATGACCGCTGCCCAGATGCCTTGCAAAGCAATGGCAACGACCGGCACACGGGCTTGATTTAATTTCGCTACGCTTTTGAAAAACACGCCATCTTCAGCCATCGCGAAATAGACGCGGGGCGCGGTGAGCATCCCTTGACTTAAAAAGCCAAGCGTCGAAATTGCAATCCCGATGGCAATGAATTTCGCGCCGCGTTCGCCAAGCGCCAGCCGCATCACTTCCGATGCGGGCGTATCGGTTGCCGCTAGCCCGCTTGTGCCAAGCACACTTACGCAAACGAAATTCACCGCTAAATAAACCGCAATCACACCGAGCACGCCATACAATAATCCACGAGGCAAATCCCGTTGCGGGGCGCGCATTTCGCCTGCAATAAAACTCGAAGTCTGCCAGCCGCCATACGCGAACATTACGGGAATCAACGCCGCGCCAAAGGCGGTAGCCAGTGGTCGGTATTCGGTAGTCGGTGAAGAATCGTTGAGCGGCGGTGAAATATTCATATCAGGCATCTGACTACCGACTACCGAATACCGGATACCGACGACCACTAAAGCGACGATAGCGGCAATTTTCAAAATCATCAGAATGTTTTGCGTGGTGCTGCCGGTGCGAACTCCAAAGCAATTGATAATCGTAAGCAGCGCCAGCGTCAAAGTGGCTACCAGAGCCGCATTCGTGTCAGATGAATTTTTCCCTGTGAGTTGGAGAAAGTATTTGGCAAAGGTGATGGCGACCGCAGCCATGCCGCCGGTCTGCGTAACCAGCAACAATCCCCAACCGTAAATGAAAGCCACCGACGGGTGAAAGGCTTCGCGAAGATAGGCATATTGCCCGCCGGTGTCGGTTTGTGTGGCGGCGAGTTCCGCATAGATGAAGGCGCCTGCCAGCGCGATGAGTCCGCCAACTGCCCACGCGCCTAAAATCGCTACGGTAGTATGAACCTCTTTAGCGACAACGTGCGGATTGATGAAGATACCGGAACCGATGATGCCGCCCATCACAATCATGGTCGCATCAAAAAGTCCCAAACGACGCGCGAGTTTTTCAGTTGTCATCGGTCATTGGTCGTTCGTCATTGGCAAGTTGCGAGTGACCAATGACATTCAGTCAACGAGTTTATGGTCGCGGTCAAATGCCGCTTCTCAACAAAGGAAAAAATTGATTTGCGATAGTTGTGACTGCCTACTGCCTGCTGCTTACTGCCGGTTATTTTCACTTACTCGGTTGGGTTGAAATGCTCACGCGGTCGCGCATGCGTTTCTGCCATTTGGTTTGCGGCGCGTCCTCTTCTTCAAAACGGCTGAGCGATTCATTGACGTTTTCGCCGCCTGCCTGCCGCATTTTCAAATACAACAAAGCGGTCATAATCGCCACCAATGGAATGAGCAGAATATCAACCGGAAGCCGGAAAATATCGATGGCGCGTTGTTGAATGATGCGATCAATTTGCGCGGTTTTGCCAATCGTGACAATCATTGAATTGATGACGGCTGAATAGATAAACGGAATACCAAACTGAATCAGGACGACGAAAATAACCGTGCCCAGTGAACGTTTCGCCAATTCTTTTGACCGCCGCATCGCCGCGCGTCCCGATACATTTTCCATCATCACGACCGGCAAGGTGAGCACATAAAAGGTCATCAAAATAAATCCCGGCACCAGACACAAAATCAAACCGAGCATCGAGAGCAAACTGACCATTGCCGAGGTCTTAAAAAACGGACGGGCTTTTTTCTTAACCGCTGCAAAGGCTTTGCGAATGCGAATCGGGCGAAGCGGCGCAAGCATCAATTGCGTAACCAGCCAGACCGTCACCCCTGCAAGCACCGACGTGGAAAAAAAGCTCAACACAATTTTAACCAGCGAAAAGGCGCTTTCCGTGGTGATGACTTTCCAGTGTTGAACATCATAACTTCTCAGCAAAATCGTTGACAGCACTTGCAGTCCGAGAAGAATCACGCCCGGAATATTTACCAGCAGAGAGACAATGAAGAATTTATTGAAGTATTCGCCGTAAAGCGCCACTGCCCGACGAAACAGCGCGCCTGCGCCTTCGGCGCTGGTTCTGAGCATATCGGCAAATGCCATAGCCGATTGCGGTCGTTCGTCAGGATTTTTCGCAAGCGCCGAAAGCACCAGTTTTTCCGTGCGTTTGGGAATCTGATACTTGCGCTTGCGGGTGGTCTTTATCTGCTTTTCCTTGAATGGTGGCGGGTTGGTTTCCGAATGATGTTTCATCACCGTCACCATATCGCCTTCAAAAGGGGTCGTGCCGGTGAGCATTTGATAAGCAATCACGCCGAGGCTATACACATCGGTTCGCGCATCAAGTGGCATCCCCGCGCATTGTTCGGGCGACATATAAAGCGGCGTGCCGAGCACCGACCCAACCCGCGTTAAGCCATCGGTCGAATCCGCAAGTGAACTGACGTACCAATCACTGTGCAAGCCGCCGGATTTCACTGAAGCCGCGTTATTCAGGCTGTTGGTGGTGCTGCCGCGCTCGCCAGGGGTTGGCATAATTCGGGTCTCCGCATCTTCATCACCGGAGGGTGAAAAAATCCGGGTTTCGGTCTCATCGGCTGAAACCTGTTGCAAACGGGTTGCCGCGCCGCCGAAATCCTGATGCAACTGAGTAACCGCTTCTTCACCTGCAAGGGTTTCGGCATTTTCCAACAGATGAGTTTGCGCTTCCTGATGCCTGATGCGGGTTTGCGCTTCTTCATCGTTTACGGGTTGAAAAACCGTGTTCACCTCCATCACCTGAGTCTGTTTACTCTGGGCGATGGTGTTGGCTTGGTCGTTTAATCCGACCTGGGTTTCCTGTCCGGTTTGCGGTGGCAGAGAATTGGCGGAGAGAGATTCGCCCGCGTTCGTTTGCGATGCGGTGTCGGGAGATGTCGGGTCGCCAAGTTTCGCCAGCCCGAAATCCAGAACCTTAATCGTATACCCGCCACGACGATTGGGTTCAAGCCAGATGTTATCGGGTTTCAAATCGCGATGGACGATGCCCTGTTTATGCGCTTCGTCAACTGCCGAACAGACCTGTTCCAAAATATCGACCACCCATTCAACCGGCAAGCGGCGCTCTTCTGCGAGAATATCGCCGAGCGAACAGCCATCTAAATATTCCATCACCAGATAAGCCAGGCGATTTGCAGAAAGCGAAGCGAACCCGAAATCGGTAACATTGACCACATTGGGATGACGCAAACGACCTGCGGCTTTGGCTTCACGTTTAAACCGTTCGACGAATTCATCGTTGGTCATAAACTGCGGCGCAATGACTTTGACGGCGACCGGACGACCTGTGCCGATGTGGGTAGCGAGAAACACCGCGCCCATACCGCCTTTGCCAAGCTGTTTATCAATAAAATATTTTTCGTCGAGCGTCTGCCCGATCAGCGTCGATAACTTCATTCAAAGCGCTCCGAAAATGGGATTCAATTGTCGCCCCAGCGACGACCGATTTGAATCTGTACTGACAAAAGGTAGCAAGAGATTTCAGGAATGAAAAGCAGAGAATGCAACGTCACTTTCCAGGGTGTCCGTTTGCATTCAATAAATTCAGCCGATACGCCACAAAACAAAAAATAATCTTCATCTGAACAGATACAGACCGGTGAATTGTCTATTGCTATATTGAGGGGAAAGATGATGAGGGCGATTTCGATTGTTTGAAGTATTGATGTTAAATCACCCGGCTTACGGTGATGACGTTAATAACAAAGTGCGGATTTTTTATTCGTAAGGCGGTCAATTGAATCCCCGCACAGTTACCTTTAGAATCGTTGCATTATCATATTCTGCTAAACTCGATAATAATTGTTGAGGTACGGAAAAGTTTGAGAACCAGAGAGAAAACAGTCGGTTACCGCTTTTTCATTTTGCTAATCGGTTTACTGTTGTTGCTTGTCATTGAAACCCGCGCCGAACAATTACCTATCAGGGTTTACACCACCGCCGAAGGATTGGTCAGCAATAAAATCAGCCGTATCGTTCGCGACTCGCGAGGCTTTATGTGGTTCTGTACGGAAGATGGACTCTCGCGTTTCGATGGCTACCGCTTTACCAATTACACCACTCAACAAGGTTTGCCAATCAACTGGGTAGACGATTTTCTGGAAACTCGTGAGGGAGTTTTTTTGGTCGCTACCGGCGCAGGGCTTTGTCTGTTTGACCCGCAAGGCGTCCCTTTGCCACAGGAGAAAATCACCGACTTTGCAAATACCCGACCAATGTTTTCAGTCTATCGCCCGAATGTGGATGAACGCGCAGCAACCATCAAAGTTTTATATGAAGACCCGGCTGGGCGCATCTGGTGCGGCACGCGTCGCGGGTTATACCGCATCGAAATCAGCAATCGACAACTGACGTTTCGACCGATTGATCTTGGTATTCGTAGCTCTGACCCGGAAGACCATCGGATTCGCGGCATTCTTGCAGATCAAGCGGGCACATTGTGGATAGCCTCGCGCAACCATATTTTTCGCCTCTTTGCTGATGGTCGAACCGAGACATTGATTGGCAATGGATATCTATCGATTCAGAATTCGATGGCAATAACCATTGACAGTCAACAACACATTTGGGCAGGCGCGCGTTCAGGGCTTTGGCAAATTTCGCAAACCTCCGCTTCAACGTCTTCGCCGGTTATCAAACATTTTGGAGTGACAGACGGAATCGCTTGCGCGCCATTGAATGCCGTGTTTACAGGACAAGACGGCAGATTGTGGACGGGAGCCGATTGCGGCGTTTATGAATTTCTCAAAGGGGAAAAGCGTTTTCGCAAATGGCTTGGTTCCGAAAATCTGCGCGATTTGCGCGTCTGGTCTTTCAATGAAGACCGCAGCGGCAATTTGTGGATTGGCACGGCGCATGGAGCCGTTCAACTGGCGCATAACGGTTTTACCACCTATACGGAAGCCGATGGTTTGGGTTTTCGCGATGTCCATTTCATCAGCGAAACCCATAGCGGTGAAATCGGTGTCTGTACCCTGCTGAATTCGCAGACCATGTTTTTTGACAAATTCGATGGTCGCCGGTTTGTGTCGCGACAGGTAAAGCCGCGCCCTTATGGCGTATCTTCTTTTGAATACCTTCGACAACTGCCCTTTCAAGACCATCAAGGCGAATGGTGGTGGCCGACGCTAAACGGACTGTATCGTTTCGCCAAAACCGCTCGATTGGAAGAACTATTCAATACACCGCCTATCGCGCATTACACCGTCAAAGACGGATTGCCGGTCAATTATCTGGTCAGCGCTTACGAAGACAAGAGCGGAGATTTATGGATAGCCATTGGCGGTAAAACGCAAATCGCCCGCTGGCAACGAACCAGCGGCAAATTCCAAATTTTCTCGGAAGCAGATGGCTTACCTGCCGGAAATTTCCCTGTAACGATGCGCGAAGACCATGCAGGCAACCTGTGGGTAGGCTTTGTTCTGGGCGGCATTGCGCGCTATGCCAACGGGCGGTTCACCTCATTTACGGCAGCAGATGGCCTGCCTTCAGGCGAAATCCGCCAACTCCTTTCCGACTCGCAAGGGCGGCTCTGGGTAGTCGGCACTGAAAGTGGGTTAAGCAAAATTGAAAATCCTTCGGCAGACATTCTGCAAATCACTCGCTACACAACCGCAAACGGACTGGCAAGCGATACGGTGCTTTGTCTTGCCGAAGACCGACCCAATCAATTTTATGTGGCGACCAATCGCGGCTTGAATTACATCAATTTCGATACCGGCAATGTAAAACGCTTTACCTCAAGTGATGGTTTGGCAAACGACCAGGTCAATATGATCTACCGTGACCGCAGCGGCGCATTTTGGTTCGGCACAAGCACGGGGGTATCACGTTTGTTGCCGCAATCCCCGTCTGCGCAAACCGTTCCGCCGATTTTTATCAATGAAATTAAGGTTTTTGGAGAAGTACGGCGGATTTCAGAAATCGGCGAAACGGCGATGAGCGGGCTTGAACTTGCTCCCAATCGCAATCAACTTGAAATCGGATTCGGCAGTCTCACCTTTGCAGCGGGCGATTTGGTTCAGTATCAATACAAACTCGAAGGCGCAAATAACGATTGGCAACCCCTCACCACCCAACGCACAGTAAATTATGCGAGCCTTAAACCAGGCGATTATCGCTTTCTGGTGCGCGCCATCAACTCTGATGGTCTGGTTAGCCCAACGCCCGCCACGATTGAATTTCGTGTGCTTTCGCCCGTCTGGCAACGCTGGTGGTTTTTGACGCTTGCGGCATTGATGCTCGGTCTATTGATTTACACGCTCATCCGTTATCGCGTCAATCGGCTGCTGGAGTTAGAACGTGTGCGCACGCGCATCGCCGCCGATTTACACGACGACATCGGCGCGAACTTAACCCGGATTGCGATTTTGAGCGAAGTCGCCAACGCGCAGTTAAGCCCCGGAGCAAGGGCTTTGGAAAATCCGCTCTCTGCTATCGCCCACATTTCGCGCGAATCGGTTTCCTCAATGAGCGACATCGTCTGGGCAATCAATCCCAGAAAAGACAGCCTGTTTGATTTAATCGGACGAATGCGGCGACTCGCAGAAGACCTGTTGCCTTCGCGTGGCATCGCTTGTAATTTTCAAGCTCCCGAAAGTGAAGCTAACATCAAACTGGGGTCAGAGATTCGCCGTGATCTATTTTTGATTTTTAAAGAGGCGCTCAATAATGCGGTGCGCCATTCCGCTTGTCAGCGTATCAACATCAACTTTCGCAGCGAACGCCATCAATTTGTTTTAATCCTTGAAGATGATGGGCGAGGCTTTGCAATCAATGAATCAAGCGATGGGCACGGACTGATCAATATGCGTCGTCGCGCCGAAAGTTTAGGCGGCAATCTCCACATCGCTTCAACCTGTGGCAAAGGAACCACCATCACGCTAACCATTCCGCGTTAATCCATGCCGGTGAAAATATTTTATCCGACCTATCTAAACACACAGGTGACGAAGTCAGGATTTCGATATACACTGCAAACGATAACTCCTGAAAAGAGGAAAATCCGATTGTTGCCAAGCGAATCTGACATCAATGTCATACTCATCGAAGACCTGCGCGATGTGCGCGAAGGCTTGGCAATGTTAATCAACGGCTCGCCGGGACTTCGTTGTACGGCGTCCTTTCGCACCATGGAAGAGGCTTTGCGGTCGATTAAAAACAGTCCGCCCGATGTGGTGCTAACCGATATAGGACTTCCGGGTATGAGCGGCATTGAAGGCATTCGCATTTTGAAAAATCGCTTTGCCGATTTGCCCATCGTGGCGCTTACGGTTTATGACAATGACGAAAAGGTATTCGATGCGCTTTGCGCGGGGGCTTCGGGTTATTTGTTAAAAAATACGCCACCGGCACGCTTGCTGGAAAGTTTGAAAGAAGTGGCATCGGGTGGCGCGCCGATGTCACCCGATATTGCGCGGCGCGTCGTCAAACTGTTTCGCGAATTCCGGCCTCCTGAAAAAGCTTCGCATCAATTGACCCCGCAAGAGAGCGAATTATTAAAACTCATCATTGAAGGTCACAGTTATAAAACGGCTGCCGCAAAACTTAACATCAGCGTCAGCACCGTCTCTTTTCATCTGCAAAACATCTACAGCAAACTGCAAGTCCACTCGAAAACCGAAGCCGTCGCTAAGGCGCTTCGCAATAAGTTAGTTTAACCGACCTGTGTAAATACCCAGTTACATTGCCTGAAAAAATTTCCTAGTCTATGCGCGTTGGTGGCGCAATAGCTGAGCCATAAACCAACAGTTGGTGAGGCTTTGTTAAGTAATCAGGCGAGTGCCATCTCGCCCGATGGAGAAATAACTAGCGGCTATGACTTTGAGCGATTCAATAAAAATTTACCAAGTGGGTTGCACTAATAACCCAGAAGGAGATTTAGTATGGCATTTGTTGACCAAGATAACAGCGGCGACCGTTTCGTCAATGTAACCCATCGAGTCGGTAAGAGCGGCGATTGGGACGACCTTTTAACCGTCCAATTGATGCTTGAGTTCGTTTATACGAACGACAACAGATTAAAGAAAAGTAAGCCCATCAAAGGTCCCATCACAGTGACCGGCAGACCTGCACGCGATACGTCTATCCTGATTGCCCACTATCAGAAAATCGTTTTGAAACGCGCCAAACCCCAGGGGTTTATTGACAGAGCCGTCGGAAAGAACAAGGAGAAATCTACTATATGGGCATTAGATTCCCATATGAACCTGTTGCTCGCTGCGCTCCGTTCATCTGATACGGCAATCACCTACCTGAAAAAGAAAGCGCCGCTGCTTGCTTCATCACTGATAACCGTTCAAGAAGGTTTGGAAAGAGATTTTCCCATGGTTATTGCCACGCCTTAGCTTTATCAAGCTGTCCGGTGCGCGGAACCTGGCAGGCAATATTGACAGTCCAGATGGCAAGAACTATTGAGCAATTGCGGGGACAGCCCGGATTGTCTGCCACAAAAGGTTGGTGGCGAAAAGCACAGGTCAAAGTTGGAACCGGCATAACCCGGAATCAACCTTGATTAGTTGGACAGGACAAAAGCCCTTTATCCTTCCAGGCAGATTTATTCACTGCCCGTCGGGTAGAGCGTTTCGATAACATGTTGATATTTATCTTCGACAAAGCGGCGGCGCACTTTTAAAGTCGCCGTCAATTCGCCGCCATCAATGGTGAACTCTTTGGCAAGTAGCGCGATGCGTTTGACCTTTTCGTAATCCGCGAGTCCTCTGGTTAAACGGTTGACTTCCTGCTTCACTAAATCAACGATGCGCTTGTCTTCAATCAACGTTTCTTTGTTTTTGGTATCAATGCCCTGCTCTTTCGCCCAATCTTTCAGGCGTTCAAATTCAGGGACAATCAACGCTGCAACATATTTGCGTTTGTCGCCAATCACGATTGATTGTTCGATATATTCGCTTTGCGCAAACAGTCCTTCAATCATTTGCGGCGCGACGTATTTGCCCGCCGAAGTTTTAATCAAATCCTTTTTGCGGTCGGTGATGTAAAGAAATCCGTCTTTATCGAGTTTGCCGATGTCGCCGGTTTTAAACCAGCGTTGGCTCTCCGCGCCTTCAGTGAAAACGGCGGCGCTCTCTTCGGGTTTGTTGAAATAGCCTTGAAACACCAGGTCGCCGCGCGTCAGGATTTCGCCATCTTCGGCAATCTTCACTTCAACATTCGGCAACGGATGCCCGACCGAACCGATGCGATTATGCTTGAGCGAATTGACCGCAATGACCGGCGAGGTTTCCGTGAGTCCATAGCCCTGTAAAACCGGAACCCCCGCGCCGATAAAGACCTGCGCGATGTCCGGCGGCAATGCCGCACCGCCCGACACCAGTTGATGCATGCGTCCACCAAGCGCATCGCGCAATTTTTTGAAGACCAGTTTATCCGCGATTTTGCGTTTTAATGAAAGCGTGAGTGGCAGCGATTTATTTTCAGCCAGGTAGGGCGCAGAATCTTTGGCGATTGCCATCGCCCAGTCAAAGGTTTTCTTTTTGAAACCACCGGCATCGGCTGCCGTCTTTTGCATTCGCGCAAAGATTTTTTCCATCAATCGCGGCACCGTTGACATCAACGTCGGTCGCACTTCTTTGATGTCATTCGCCACCGTTTCAATCCCCCCTGCATAATTTATCTGTACCCCATAATACAAACACAGGTACAAAACCGTGCGCTCAAAAATATGCGAAAGCGGTAAAAATGACAGCATCACATCATCGTTTTTCAGGTTAAATAATTTTCCTGCGGTAATCGCATTGAAAACGATGTTGGTGTGCGTAAGCAATGCGCCTTTGGGTTCACCTGTGGTTCCCGAAGTATAAATAATCGAAGCCAGGTCTTTGCCCTGCACGTCAGTTGAAATGGCATCAAACAGTCCGGGCTTTTCTTGTCGGAGTTTTGCGCCAGCGGCTTCGACGCTTTCAACCGGAATGATGTGTTCGCCATCATCTATGGGTTGAAACGGCACAATGCGCAGGTCAGGAAATTTCTTTAAGGCTGCAGCGACGCGCTTCATCTGTTTCAAGTTCGAGATGAACATCAATTTGGGTTGCGATTCGCGGAGGATGTATTCGACTTGATGAACCGGTTGGGTCGGGTAAATCGGCACATTAATCGCGCCGGTTGATAAAATCGCATAATCGCTCATCGTCCACATCGGGCCGCTTTCGGCAAGCACCGCCACTCTATCCCATTTGCGAATGCCGAGGTCATAAAGACCAAGCGCCAGATCGCGAACCCGCTCGAACATCTCTTCGCCGGTTATGCCAATCCATTTTTTATCCTGTTTGTAACGAAGAACCGCTTTTTTCGATTGCGCTTTGGTCGCCTGTTTCAACAATTCAATCAGTGTCTTTGGCGTTGCATGTTCCATGGTGGTTTCTGCCTTGAGGTGATTTCTGAAGCGGCGGCTATTTTAATCTGACGCCGCCGAGATGTAAAACCTAAATACCGGAAAAACTTTCTCGTGAATATCCATTGCATTTCACCAGCCGATTCAACTACAAATCGCGCATTTACGATAGTCTTTTCAGATCACCGGGACATCCTTGTCGCGCCCGGTGTATGCACATCGATGGGCAATCAATCTCATTGCTAAAACAAACCATTCAGCCTGGTTTCTCACCTTGCCTTGCCTGTTGTCGTAACGGACGTAATACTTCGTTTTTAATTCAAAGCAGGTGAGAATCGACTTGGTTATTTTAACGGTCTCGAATATAGAAAAAATATATGAAGGGGCGCGCGGTGGAGTAGCGGCGCTGAAAGGCGTGAGTCTCACAGCCGAAGTCGGCGATTTTATCGCCTTGATGGGACCATCGGGTTGCGGTAAATCGACCTTGCTGCACATACTCGGCGGCATCGACCGCCCGACTCGCGGCACCGTGTCGCTTGATGGCATCCAACTCGATTCATTAAACGAAGAAGCGATGACCGCCATTCGCCGCAAAAAAATCGGCTTTGTCTTTCAATTCTTCAATCTGTTACCGACCTTGACCGTCCTGGAAAACATCGCCTTGCCATTGATGCTCGATGGCGCAAACGAAGGCGACGCCAACCGGCGCGCTCAAGAATTGCTCACCCGTGTCGGTATGGCGCAGCGCGCTACGCATTATCCCGCAGAATTATCGGGTGGCGAGATGCAGCGCGCGGCAATTGCCCGCGCCCTGATTGCCAATCCCCAAATTGTTCTGGCAGATGAACCGACCGGCAACCTCGACAGCAAAAACAGCGAACAGGTCATGCAATTGCTCGCGGAAATCAATCGCGACCTCAAGGTAACTTTTATTCTGGCAACGCATTCGGAAGAAGCCGCGCGCTTTGCTAAACGGGTAATTCGCCTGCGCGATGGATTGATTGAATCGGTGGTCGGTAATCGGTAGCCGGTAGCCGGTCATCAGAAACTGGCAGTCAGCGAAAGTGAAATTTATGAATCCCATCATAGAAAGAATTTTCGATTGATTAAAACCGACCACCGGCTACCGACCACTGGCTACCGACTACTGGCTACCGGCTACCGATTATGAAAGTCTACTTCAGCCTGTTTAAGCGGTTCATCATTCGCGCCCTCGCGCGTGAAAAATTGCGTTCGAGTTTTACGGCGCTCGGCATCAGCCTGGGTGTTGGCGTGATGATCGCCATTCGGCTTGCGAATATGAGCGCGCTTGATTCATTCAAAACCGCTACTCAGTCCATCGCCGGAGAAACTTCCATTCAAATCAGCGGCACCGCCGGCAGGTTCGATGAAACCCAATTGAACGAACTCGACTGGCTGCGCCAGTACGGCGACATCAGCCCGGTCATCGAAGGTTACGCGCTCGCTTCGACAAGGATTCAGGATTCAGAAACAGGAAGTCACGAGTCAGGAGTCAGGAGTCTGGAGTCACAAACAGGAAGTCAGAAGTCAGAAGTCAGAAGTCAGAATAGTAACAACCCGCTCATCACTGCTGAGGCATCATCCATTCCAACAACAGAAACTCAGTCCTCAACTTCCGGCATCGCGACTCCAGACGCCAGACTCCGGACTCCTGACTTCTCCGAATTTGTGCATATTCTTGGCGTAGATATTTTGCGTGATCGTTCGCTCAGGCGTTATCAATTACTCGACATCGGCGCGAATGAAACAGAGATTACCACCCGCGATTTTCTGTTTTTACTCACAGACGCGCAATCCATCATCATCACCGAAAAATTTGCCCGAAAACATCATTTAAAAATCGCCGACAAACTCCGGCTTACCATCGGTGATACGCAGCGCGAGTTTGTGATTCGCGGCATGCTGCGCGATGAAGGTCCCGCGAAGACGTTGGATGGCAATTTCATTTTGATGGATATTGCCGCCGCACAACTCGCATTTAATCGCCTGGGCTATCTTGACCGCGTTGACGTGAAATTGAAAAACAAGATAACGATTGAACAGGCGGAATCGGCAATTGCCGGTCGTTTGCCACAAGGTTTGCAGGTCACGCGACCGTCCGCAACCTACAATCAGATTGAAAAAATGATTGCCGCATTTCATTTCAATTTGAATGCGCTTGGTTCAATCGCGCTGTTTGTTGGATTGTTTTTAATCTACAACACGATTGCGATTTCGGTACTCGCGCGCCGCGAAGAGATTGGCACGCTGCGCGCCATCGGCGCCTCTCGCCGCGCGATTCTTGCGCTCTTTCTCGGTGAAGCCATTTTGCTTGCCATCGTTGGAACCATTATCGGTCTTGGCATCGGCAGGTTAATGGCGAATTTTGCGGTGCGCGCGACTGCCACTACGGTTGACACCTTTTATATCGCATCGGCGGCAACCGAATCCGCGGCGCACAACAGTTTGACCTGGATGGACGCGCTGTTGGCGTTCGTTATCGCTTTAGCCCTCGCGCTGGTTGCAGCATTGATGCCTGCAATGGAAGCCTCGCGGGTGCGCGTCGTTGAAGCCCTGCGCGGCGCAAAACGCCTGGCAGCAAGTTTCAATCCTTCGCCCAAAACCTTGATTATCGCGGCAATTTTATTCATCGCAGGTTTTGTATTCAGTCGTTTGGATGCCGTGAATGGGTTGCCGCTTTTCGGTTATCTGGCAGCCGTCTCATTAATGTTTGGCGGCGCATTCCTGGTGCCGCAAACTTTGCTGGCTGCCTGCAAATTCCTCGGACGAGGGATTGGCAAACTTTTTCGCAGGTTTGCCGTCGAAGCCAAACTTGCAAGCGCCAACCTGCGCGGGGCAATTCCGCGGGTCTCGATTTCCGTAGCCGCTTTGTCCGTAAGTCTCGCGATGATGGTGGCGATTTCGATTATGATTGGCAGTTTCCGCGAAACCGTCACCTACTGGGTTGACCAATCGCTGGTCGCGGATATTTTCGCGCGCCCCATCATACGCAGTTCAACAACCGTTGACAGCGAAATCAATGACCAGGCGTTGGCAATGATAAAGGCAGACGCGGCGGTTGATGCAGTGCATGCTTACGCTTCGCAATCTTTAACCTATCAGGGCAATCTGATTTCACTGGGTTCAAGCGATTTTTCCATCTTTGCGCGACATGGGCGGTTGCTTTTCAAATCGCCTGCAAACGGGCGCGAACGAATGATTGATGCGGTGGGCAAAGATGAAATCATCGTTACCGAAAGTTTTGCCTTGAAGTTTAAAAAAGCGGTAGGTGACACGGTCGAACTCGCAACCAACCAGGGAACACAACAATTTAAAATCATCGGCATCTATTTCGACTATTCGAGCAATCGCGGAACCATCGCGATGGACAAACAAACCCACGATAAATATTTCACGCCGGTTCGTCCGGTGAGTCTGTCGATTTATTTAAAACCCGGTGAAGACACGGAAGCCGCGCGCGACCGTCTGGCGCAAACCGTTGGATTGCGATTTCAACTCATCATCACCACGAATGCAACGATTCGCAACGAAGTCATGCGAATTTTCAACAGCACCTTTGCAATCACTTATGCGCTGGAATTAATTGCCATTGTGGTTGCCGGGCTTGGCGTAATTTCAACGTTGATAACCTTGATTTTGGAGCGCCGGGCAGAGCTTGCGATGCTCACTTTCTTAGGTTCATCGCGTTCGCAAATTCGCCGCATGATTGTCATCGAAGCGTTGTTGATAGGAGTCGTAAGCGAAGCTATCGGCGCAATCATTGGCACATTAATGTCGCTGGTGTTGATTTACGTCATCAATGTGCAATCGTTCGGCTGGACGATTCAATTCAGTTTTCCATTACTGTTTTTGTTGCAATCGGCTGTCGCGATTTTACTGGTCACGGCAATCGCCGGTCTTTATCCGGCGGCGCGCGCCTCGCGGGTCGAGGTATTGAATTACGAATGATGAAAAAGCTTTTAACAATTTTAGGCGTTCCGGTTTTGTGCGTTGCGGGGTTTGCAGTCGCGCAAATCGGCAGTAGTAGACTGGCGAAATTTACCCGCCCGCTACCGCAGGCGGTACTGACAAACTATCCGGCTGCCAGCACCGACAGGGCTGACAAATTACCCACCTCAGAGCGCGCCAGTTTCAATGCTGATGGCTGGCGCGAAGCGAGCAGCAATTACAATTATTCATTTCCGCGTGACCACGCTTCACACTCGGATTACAAAATCGAGTGGTGGTATTACACAGGTAACCTCGAATCAAAAACCGGCAGACGTTTCGGTTATCAACTCACCTTTTTTAGAAGCGGCGTCGTTATGCAAACCGCAAATCCTTCGCGTTGGGCAGTGCGCGATTTGTACATGACGCATTTCTGTATTTCAGATATTGAGAATCAAAAGTTCTATTCATTCGAGCGGTTGAATCGCGCAGGCGTCGGCTGGGCTGGCGCAGACACAAACAGCTATCGCGTATGGAATGAAGACTGGCAGGCGCGACTTGATGGCAATACCCATGTGCTCGATGCTGAACGTGAAAATTACAAACTCGCGTTGCAACTTACGCCTGAAAAAACCGAAATCATCCACGGCGAAAATGCTATCAGTCAAAAAGGCGCGCAAGTTGGCAACGCTTCGCACTATGTATCGCTTACGCGAATGCGCACCACGGGGACGATTACGGTTGACGGTGAAACTTTTGACCTCACCGGTCTCAGTTGGATGGATCACGAATTCGGCACCAGTTTTCTGGAAGAAAATCAAATCGGTTGGGATTGGTTTTCGATTCAACTTGATGACCGGCGCGAACTGATGCTTTTTCAAATCCGCCGTAAAGACGGCTCGATTGACCAACATTCAAGCGGCACGTTGATTGACGCAGACGGGCGCGCGACCCGCATTGCCTTTGGCGAATTCACCTTGAAACCGACGGGCACAAATTGGTCGTCGCAGGTAAGTCAGGCAACCTACCCGACAGAATGGCTCATAGAAATTCCTAAACTGGAATTACGATTGACTGTGCGGGCGGCTTTTGGTAATCAGGAACTGCAAACCACCGAAAGCACCGGTGTCACTTATTGGGAAGGCAGCGTCAGTATTGAAGGCACGAGCCGGGCGCAGGTCGTCGGCGGGCGCGGGTATTTGGAAATGACCGGTTATGCCGGTCAAAATATGGGCGCGATTTTTCAATAGGGTTTGCAGAATATTGAAATTGGAATGTTCGCAAAGGCTTTGCGAATAAAAGGACATAAGGATGAAACAGTTTCTTCAAGGTTTTTTGATTATTGTATTCAGCCTGGCACTCACTTTTTCAACTTTTGCGCAACAAAACCGCAAGCCCGCCGCGCCGCCTGCGCTTACGGGCATCGCAAAAATTGTCGATTTGCTCAATAAATCCGGGTACAAATACGCCAAACTTCAGGAAGGCATCTGGCAGATTCAATTTGAAGGGCAAAACCTGAAAACTTTCACCGTCAATATCAGTTCCATCGGCGAATCGCTGTTTATGTTCGTTGACTTGGCGAGTCGTCAGGAATTAAGTCTCTCTCAGGAACTCACCACCAGATTATTGGAACTGAACGATCAGATGGATACGGTAAAATTCGCGCTTTCGGATAAATCGCTTTACGCGCGCATCGAAGCGCATGACCGTCTTGTTGATTTGCCGGAATTTAAATATATGATCGGGCAATTGTCCTCGGCGGTTGATGAAGCCTATCCACACATCAAACCGTTTCTAGCGGAAAAATAGAAAAAATCCGGGTGATTTTCGCTAACCTACGACCTCGCAAGCCCCTTACATTTTTTCGTTAATTACTCTCGACATTGCCCGCGTTACGGAATAAATTAAACTCGGAAGCAATCGTATTATCCCCGGATGTATTGGCAATGTAGGTTGCTCGCCCTCACCGAGATCAATCAACAACACAGTAAGAGGTTTCAGCCAGAATTTTTATTGCATATGGAAATTTTCGGCTTCATCAAAGGTCGTAAAGAAAAGAAGCTCTTGCAGGAAGCAATCGAGCTTGGCGACCGCCTATTTGAAAAAGACGAATATGAAGGCGCGATTCAACAGTTCACACAGGCTGCAAAACTTGCGCCCGATGACCCCTATGCTTTTCAAAAACTCGGCAAACTGTATACCTCCATCAACAATTATCAACAGGCTATCGAAGCTTACCGAAAAGTTTTGTCCTTGAGACCTGACGACCACGCTTCGCATAAAGGGCTTGGAGAAATCTACCTGCAAACCGGGCGTTATCAAGAAGCCATCGGCGCATATAAACGGGCAGTGGCGATTCAAAACGGTGACGGGCGTTTGTACCACGATATGGGCGTCGCTTACGAACATCTTGAACACGCCGAAGAAGCCATCGCGGCTTATGAAAAGTCCCAGGTTTATGGCATTCCTTCGCCGCAAATTCAATTTCAAATCGGCACACTTTATTACCGGCTCGAACGCCTTGAAAATGCTTTGCAGTCATTTCAGGAAGCCGTCAACATTCATCCCGATTTTGCCGAAGCCTATTACAAAATGGGCATCATCTACAGCAAAATGCAGGAGACCGAAAAAGCCATCGAAGCCTATGAAGACGCGATTGAACGCAATCCCGATTATTCGGAGGCATATTACAACCTGGGGGTGATTTATCATCGGCAGGGACATTTTGAAGAAGCCATCACGCTATACAGGCAGGCGATTCGCGCCAATGCCAATTTCACCGACGCGCATTACAATCTGGCGATTGCTTATACCAATTTGCTCTTTCACGAAGACGCAGTGCGTTCGTATAAAGAAGCCATTCGCATTGACCCTGATTTTGCCGATGCGTATTTGCAACTGGGCGTCACTTACCGAAAGCTCAGACGTTATAAAGATGCCATTGAATCCTGCAAGCAGGCGATTCGCATCAACCCGGAATTTCGCGATGCGCACTATAAACTCGGACAGATTCATTTACTGGTGGGCGACCACGCGGCAGCTTTGAATGAATATAAAATGCTGCAAAATCTCAATTCCCCGCTTGCCGAAAAACTCTTCAACGAAATTTACAGATAACTCACACGCTGATTAACCAACCGACAATTTCATCCATTGCCATTGAATAAATTTCCGCCTGCGGAATCGGATTTTTTTTCGGAACGCCAAAGGAATGGTCGCCTTTCGGGATAGGAAAAACGGTTGCCGCCGGTTTCAGTTTTTTCAGTACCGGCGCGAGTTCTGCGGGTGTGCCAAAGGCATCGCGTTCGCCCTGCACAAACAGCAGAGGTTTGCCGATGTTGGGAAGATGCGCCGCGCGCAACTGTTCAGGTTTACCGGGCGGATGTAAGGGGTAGCCGAGAAAGATGAGACCGCTCACCGGTTCAATCGATTGCGCCGCGACCTGCGAAGCGATGCGCCCACCCATTGATTTGCCGCCGATGAATAAGCGGTTGCCGGTTGATTTTTTCAACACCGCATCAATGACGGCTCGGTAACAGGCTTCGAGTTTATCGGGTCTATCGGGCGCTTTGCGTCCCATCTCGGTGTAGAGAAAATTAAATGTCACGGTATCGACGCCACGCGCCGCCAAGCCTTTGGCAAAAGTGACCATAAACTCGCTGTTTTGGTCAGCGCCCGCGCCGTGTCCCAAAAGCAAAGTGATGCCAAATTGATTTCGTCGATTGGCTTTGTAAGTGACGGCGGTGACGGATTCCGTGTCGCTCAGTTTAACCTTCATTGAGTTTCAGCAACCGGCTCAATCGTGAGGTACAAAATCAACCACACTAACACGACGAACAACACCAAGGTGAAAACCACGCCGATAATTTTATCTCTGGTATCTTTTTTTGCTGTCGTTTCTTCTGTCATAGCGGCGCAATAATATCTGGACTGAATGCGAATAGGCAATGTAGTCTGAATAAAAATCAGGGTTGGCGCGAGATGGCGTACAAAAATATGAGCGACTCGCTTGGTGAAGTTGAATCCCTTGTTTTTGAATTGAGTGAAAGACCTGGATATTGGCGAATC
This sequence comes from Acidobacteriota bacterium, assembly GCA_040754075.1. Classification (NCBI taxonomy): domain Bacteria; kingdom Pseudomonadati; phylum Acidobacteriota; species Acidobacteriota bacterium. The sequence continues at coordinate 407,079 of JBFMDH010000001.1, read as the reverse complement.
ATCTGTCCGCATCCGCCGCATCCGAGGGGAAATCAATGTGCACAGCGAACCTGGTAGTTTTCCGTGAGCGCATTAAACTGACATTGCAGCAGCTATTAAAACCCGGAGCGAAAATTTGAATCAGGAAAAACCTTTGTCATTCGTTGAATCAAACATCCAACAAAATATTTCGCTTGCCCCTTTCACGACTTTAAAAATCGGCGGGGCGGCGCAGTATTTCATCGAAGCCAACACGACCGAAAATTTAATTGAGGCAGTGCGCTGGGCGGGCGCGAAAAATTTGCCGGTATTCGTCCTCGGCGGCGGCAGCAACATCGTGGTTGCCGATGCGGGCTTTCAAGGATTGGTGATTCATAATCGCATTCGCGGCATTGCATTTTCGCCAACCCCCACTGAGTTCGCCAATTCGCCTTCGCCTGAAACTTTGGTGACGGTTGGCGCGGGAGAAAACTGGAGCGCGTTTGTCGAGTTGGTCGTCGCCAAAAATCTAGCCGGAGTTGAATGTCTATCGGGTATCCCCGGCAATGTCGGCTCAACCCCGATTCAAAACGTCGGCGCTTACGGGCAGGATGTCAGCGAAACGATTGTTACGGTCGAAGCGTTTGATTTACAGACCAACGCGCTTGTTGAACTCAGCGCCGCAGACTGCGAATTCGGTTATCGCGCCAGCCGTTTCAAACATCGCGACCGCCATCGTTTCATGGTTACCAAAGTGACCTATAAATTATTGCATGGCGGCAAACCGCAGATTCATTATGCAGAGTTGAAAAAATTTATTGATGAACAGGGAATGCGCGAACCGAGTCTTGCGCAGGTGAGCCAGGCGGTTTACGAGATTCGCAAACGCAAAGCGATGGTGCTATCGGATGACCCCGATTCGCAAAGTGTGGGGTCATTCTTTGTAAATCCGGTTGTCAGCCAGGAGGCGCTTGCACAAATCCGCAAACGTGCTGAAAAATTTTTACAAGCGGGCGAGCAGATGCCCGCTTTTGCCGGCGCTGGTCGCGAAGTGAAGCTTTCAGCCGCGTGGTTAATCGAACGCGCAGGCATCCGGCGCGGTACAATTTTTGGCAACGTCGGCACCTCAAGCAAACACGCGCTTGCGATTATTAATCGCGGCGGCGGCACTGCCCGCGAAGTCATCGCATTTGCCGACCACATCAAATCCCGCGTCCTCGATAGCTTCGGCGTTGAACTCACGCCTGAACCGGTTTTCATCGGGTTTGAATAAGGGCGACCTTAGAACACAGCAAGAAATAATCACCGGTTAAGAAATCATGAACAAGATTTTGATTATTGGTTCGGGCGGGGCGGGCAAATCAACTTTTGCCAGGCAATTAAGCAAGATTCTCCAAATTGAAGTCATTCATCTGGATTCGCTGTATTGGCAAGCGGGATGGGTTGAAATGCCCAAGCCCGAATGGAAACGCTTACTTGCAGAATTGTTGATGCGCGACGCCTGGATTATGGATGGCAATTATTCAGGGACGCTTGAATTACGCATTGAGGCTTGCGACACCATCATCTTTTTGGATATTGCGCCGCTGATTTGTCTATGGCGGATTTTCAAACGCTGGGCGCGATACCGAAATCAGCGTCGCCCGGATATGGCTGAAGGCTGCCTGGAAAAGCTCAGTTTTGAATTTATCGTTTGGATATTGAATTACCGGAATCGAACCCGCCCGAAAGTTATCAAGGTGCTTCAAGAGAAGGCAGTTGACAAAAATGTATTGTGGTTGCGCTCCACCAGAGAGGTAGAAAAATTTCTCGAAGGCGCAAAACAGGCTTAACCTTTCTTCAACCGTCAGCGGAACTCGCCGATGATCGAGTTTAGAGCCGTTTGCAATACGATTTACTGAGGTTGAACAAGCGAGCTTTGACCGCGTCGTCAGGCAGTCGCGGTCAAAGCTCGCTCTCTCAACAGAGGCTGAGTAAACTCTTTTGCAAATTGCTCTAAGCAGATTTTACCTGCTCACGCTCTATTCAGAATTTAAACCACCAGCGATTATGCATGTTCGCGCACCAGTTTTTCATAAAGCGCTTCGTATTGCGGGATGATTTTATCGGTGGTGAACTCGGAAACCGCAAGGTCGTGACCGCGTCGTCCTAAGCGCTCCTGCAAGGCTTGGTCATTTAAAATTTTCAAAGCGGCTTCTGCCATTCCCTGAATATCGCCGACCTCGAACATAAAGCCGGTTTCGTTTTCGACAACCACTTCGGGAATGCCGCCAACGCGCGTGGCAATCACCGGCACTTCGCAAGCCATTGCTTCCAGCGCCACCAATCCAAATGATTCCGTGAGACTTGGCAGCAATAACAAATCGGCAATCGACAAGTAATCGCGAATCACCGATTGCGGTTGTTTGCCGGCAAAAATCACGCATTCGCTGATGCCCAAACTATCGGCTAACGCTTCGGCATCATCACGCTCAGGACCATCGCCGCACATCACCAGTTTGACTCCAAAGCGGCTACCAGAGCCGTTTTCAAGTTCACGCATACGCGCCAGCACTTCTATACAATCACCGATGCGTTTCACCGGTCTAAAGGTCGAAATATGTAAAATGATTTTTTCGCCCTTCGGCGCAATCTGTTTTTTTAACGCTTCGTGCGGCTCGCGATGGTAATAATCAGCGTCAATAAAATTGTAAATCACCTGAATATCGCACCCCATACAAAAGGTCTCCCAGGTCGCCGCGCGCAAATATTTTGAAATCGCCGTAACCCCGTCCGATTGCTCGATGCCAAATTGCGTGATGGACAGAAACGACGGGTCGCGTCCGACAAGGGTAATGTCTGTGCCATGCAAAGTGGTCACCGTCGGCAGGTAACGTTCGGGTTTTAACATCTCTCGCGCCAGGTAGGCGCTAATCGAATGCGGAATCGCATAATGCATGTGCAGCACATCGAGTTTTTCCTGAACCGCCACCTCTTTCAATTTCGAGGCAAGCGCATCGGTGTACGGCGGATATTCAAACAGCGGATAGGTGAACATATCCACCGGATGAAACTGCACGCCTTCGCGTTCTTCGTTGCCAAGTCGCATGGGCGGCGCGTAGCTGACGAAATGCACCGAATGACCGCGCTTGGCGAGTTCAACTCCGAGTTCCGCGCCAACGATGCCGCTGCCGCCGTATGATGGGTAGCAAGTAATACCGATTTTCATAAAAGTCTGGAGTCGAGAGTCGAGAGTCTGGAGTCTGTCCTTTCAAAATTTATTTCCGAATTAAGGTTTAGGCTTTCTCAGATGTTGAGCCAATGCGAGTGTCATGCGTGAAGTTTCATCAAGTGAACGATAAAGCATTGAGAAATCTTTTTGCTCAATGTATCGCAGGTCTAGGGCAATATATAAATGTGATTGCACTTCGGCAATCGAGCCATGAGACATGCTTAAAAAATAGGAAAACTCTTTATCGGAATGCCTGCCAAACCCTTCAGCGATGTTTGCCATAATTGAAACCGCTGCGCGGCGAATTTGATCGCGCAAACCAAAGTCTCTTGCAAAGCGGTCGTTAGCGGTCAACTCATAAATCGTTCGCGTAACTTCGCGGGCTTTCTGCCAGGCTTTAATGTCTTCAAATTTCGTGAACGTAGCCATGCATTTTCTCCTGCTTTGTTCCCCCGCTTTACACTTTAAGGTTAATCGAATGTATGCCGGTGATCCTGAGACTCAGGACTCCAGACTCCAGACTCTCGACTTTCATGAGTACATGCTCATCTTTCGGGTGAGTAAATCGACCGGGTCGTGGACGTTCAGGGCTTCGCGTACGACGAAACCTTCGGCTTGATCGCATCCAATGGTATAACCGAAAAAGAGGTCTTTTGATTCCAGCCGCTGAACAAATTTTTCATCGCTCAGATAGGTTTGCGGTTCTTTGCTGCTGGCGTCAAAGAGTTGCGAGCGATAGCAGCAAACCGCCTGCCGTTTCTGTTCGGCGTACTCGGAAATATCGACCATAAAAGTTGGCGTGATGGTGTGTGGAAACATGAAATGCGCTACGGTGTTCGGGCGATGGCGCAATTGATTTGAGGCGTCGTCATATTTGGCAAGCCCCGCCAGATGCGCCGCTTCACGGACAATCCGGCAGGTGTTGACGTGGTCGGGGTGCGGGTCTTCCCAGAAGTGGGTAAACATGATGCGCGGGCGATACCGGCGAATTTTTCTCACCATGCGGACGCGCGATTCATCATTTAAACAGACGTGCGCGTCCGGGAGTTCGAGATTATCACGAATGGCGAGGTTTAAAACTTTGGCGGCGGCTTCGGCTTCCTGAGCGCGAATTTCGGGAGTGCCGCGGGTTCCGGTTTCGCCGCGTGTCATATCGAGTATGCCAACGCGGTAGCCCATTGCTGCGAGTTTCGCAAGCGTTCCCCCGCATCCGAGTTCGACATCATCAGGGTGTGCGCCTACAGCTAAAACATCGAGGTGTAATTGATCATTCATCACTGGAGATTTTAACCGATGCGCGAAGCTTTTCACACTCGGGCAGACGCGATTAGCGGCTGAGGGTCAGAATGAGCCGTTGAAGTTTTACCGGTGTCCCTTTGGGTTTGCAATTTTGCCAATTTCACTCGGTGGCTCGACGGGGCGCTAACCATTATCAAAGCTACCGCACCGATTGCGGCGAAGTGTGTGACAGCGAAATTTTCCAATCCCGAAGTGATGTGTTGGTGTGCATTCCGATACGTTTCACCCAAGGCTCGGCGTTGACTTCTTCAAATTTGGTGCCGAGTCCCATGATGTTTTCAGCAAGCCCTTGCGAATCGAATCGCCCGTAACAGACTGGCGAATTGGAACCGTTGCTCAAATGGCTGCTGACATTTCTAGCGCCGTTCTTGCGTAAAGCCACCGCAAAGACGCACTGAGGCGTGGATTTCAAAACCCCGACATGCCCCAAGCCAATGGCATGTCCGATTTCGTGGGCAATGGTGTAGTAATTTTCAATGGTGTGTTCGACTCCCCGGTCATCTGTGTAATGTGTGTCACGCGGTTTGATATCCAATGAATCATAATGACGATCCGAGGAGCGAAACGTCCCGCTGCCAAAATTTTTATTACCGGTCTGGCTGGCTAAGGCGGCAAGGTCAAGGTTGACCACTTCAATGGTGCGATGAGCATTTCCCGCCGCATTGGTCACCTCTACGGCTAAATGACACTTGATATTCGGGCGCACGGCGCGTCCGCCGTATTTGTCGTCCAGCAGAGAGAAATATTTCGGCGGAATCAACCAGAAGCGGTTGTTCCAAAGATAGCTCTGGCGGGTAAACTGACTGGTAAAACTGCTCCATTCCTGGGGCGTCCATTCTTTAATCGGGAAACTGCGATTATTGAAATCGCGCTGTGTTGTTTGTCCGGTAACCGGTTTCAAAAAGACGCGCAAATGCAAAGCTAAAAAGTGATTTTGTGTCGGGTGGATATTGCGCGATAAAACCGAATCGAATAATTTGCCCTTGTATCGTTCTTCAAAAACGCACCCGCGTTGCGGACTGTGTGTCCAGGTTTCAGCGTCCAGCCAGTTAATCGCCATCTTCCGTCACCTCCGATTCATCTCTACAACCTTAGTGACAAAATCTGTAAAAACATGCCGAATATTTTTTATAAAAAAATTGACTGGGCAATAAGCGATTGCCTCAATCCTGCAATTGTTTTTGTCTGCGAAACAATTTGACTGCCGCCTGCCAACGCCTGCGCAAAAAACTGCGGCGTTTGCCCATCCAGGCTTTCAAAACCAGGCGCAAAGCCGCCAGTTTGCGATGCGTGAACCGATAAAGAACGGTCGCTTTGATGGCACCATAGATACGATGTTTGAAAGCGATGAACCAATCGTGCAGGCGGGCAAACCATTTGATGCGCATCAACTTAGGTTTGGTGAGCGTAAAGATGCGCGCTACCAGCGCCGTGCCTGCGAACTTCGCGCCGATGACAGTTGCCATGCCGAGCGTCGCCTGTCCATGCGAAATAAAATAGAGCGCCAGCAGTTTAATCGGGAACAGCAAAAGGGAGGGTGCGGCAAACATGAAAAGCGCCGCGTAAGGCGGCAGTTTCAAAATCAGATTTTCAATCTGGTGAAAAATCGGCAACCGCCCGATAGCCGCAGCCAAACGCGCCAGATCGTCCCATAACCAGTCTTCAAGCAGAATGAATATTGCCGCTATAAAAACCAGCGGCGCGGTGAGCAGTCGCTTCAAAAAGCGCAACAACCGATTGCGTTTTGGATTTGGTTGAACCATATTAGCTCCCCAATACCGGTTGGTTAATTCAAGTGAAAATCCCCCAATGACTTTCGGCATCAGGTGGCAAAAGCCGGATGATTACTTTTCGCCAAACGCTTCTTTGTTGACCACAAAAGGCATTGCCGTCAAATCGCCTTGGTAATGATTTTCCAGAACATCAATCACCCCCTGCACGGCGCGACCTGCCATTCCGGTATCCGGGTCGGGTGAAAGCCGGGTTTCCTGCGTCCCCGACGCGAAATGATGAAAAAGGCGCAAACGGTCTTTTAATCGCCCATCGCGTAAAAAACTATCCTTCGGTAACGGCTCTTTTTCAAAAACATCGAGAGCCGCCCCGGCAATTTTTTTGTTGAGCAACGCTTCATATAACGCGCGCTCATCGACAACCGCGCCACGCGAGGTATTAATCAAATAAGCCGTCGGCTTCATTAACTCAAGCGCCCCCTGATTGATTAACTGAAAGGTCGGGGTATCGGATTGACCGGGCATTTTGAGCGGCAGATGCAGGCTCACATAATCGGCATCTCGCAACGCCGTCTCAAACGAAACATAAGCGATACGATGCAAACGACGCGAAAAGCCCGCATCGAACCGGAGTTGCATTTCACGCGCCGCAAATTCAACGAATCGCTCATCGCGTGAATGCGCATTATAGAGCAGCACGTCCATATCCAACCCGATGCACTTTTTGGCAAAGGCTTTGCCAATGCGTCCCGCGCCAATGACCGCAACCGTTTTGCCTGTGACTTCATCACCGAGAAACGGATGGTAAGGGTGCCAGCAACCCCAACGGTTTTCTTCCACGAGTTTTTCCGATGGATAGAGTTTGCGCGACACTGCGCCCATCATAAACAACGCAAATTCGGCGGTGGCTTCGGTGAGTACATCCGGCGTGTTGGTAAACGGAATGCCGTAGCGGTTTGCCGCCTCGCGGTCGATGTTATCAATGCCGACCGCCATTTGCCCGATAACCTTGAGGGTTCCTGCGCCCGTCGCAAAAACCGTTTCATCGAGTTTGTCGCGCAACGTGGTAATCAGCCCGTCAATCCCGCTTTGAATTTTTTCGATGATTAAAGCTTGTGGAGGCGGTTCGATTTCCGTGTAAACTTCGACCGCATAACCGAGTTCGCGCAAACGGTTGAGCGCAGGGGTTCCAATATCCGCAGTGGCAAAAATTTTTTTCATCATTTCAACAGGCGAAGACTACCCTTTGGGAATCAAAAGGCGCAAAGCCAATCGGTAAAAATTAAAATTTCTCTGAACCAAAAAAATCTGAAATGTTTTTTCAGAAGTTGCCAGATAAGAATGTAGGAGCGTATTTTCAATGCAAAATGAAAAACCTCCCTCTGGTTAAATAAAGGTTTTGATTGATCCGCGATTTGATTTGTCCGGCATTGCAAATTTTCATGCGGAGGTACGAATGAAAATAACCATCATCACCTTGCTTTTCTTCTTGCTCTTACCGCAGCAATCGGTTCAGGAGTTGGGAACCCTGGAAAACGGCGCGGTCGTCAAACACGATATTGCCGAAAATGAAATTTATGCCTATCGTCTGCCGCTTGAAGCCAATCAATATCTGCGCGTCACCGTCAAACAATTAAAAATTGATTTGGTCGTCACCCTGCGCGACCCGCAAGGCAACGTCGTGTTGCAATCCGATGTCGCCGCCGGCTTGGTCGAAGTCGAACGCATCGCTGTGGTCACCCAAACCGCAGGGGTTTATCAACTGGAAATCCGCACTGCCAAAGGGGCAAGCGCAAAGGGCGCTTTTGAAATCACGGTCGCAGACATTCATCCGGCAACCGCTACCGACCTGAAATTCGTTACCGCCGAACGTCTCTACGAAGAAGCCGAACGATTGCGCGTTAAAGGCGATGCTGCAAGCCTCGGCAATGCATTGGAAAAATATCAACAATACCTTGCGCTCGCACGGGAACTTGGCGACGCGCAGGCGCAAGCCTCAACCCATCAAATGATTTCCATCGTTTATCGTCTGCTCGGCGATAGCGCAAACGCCCTGGAGCATTTGAATCTCTCGCTGCCTTTGATTCGCTCAACCTCAAATCGCATGATTGAAGCCGGAATTTTGAACAGCATCGGCAACCTGTACGCTTTTCAGGGCGACGCGCCAAAAAGCGTCGATTACTACCTGCAAGCAATCGCCCTGCTTCATCAATTGGGCGCAAAACTTCAGGAATCCTCATTGCTGCATAATCTCGGCGGCGTCTATCTGCAAATCGGCGAAATCGAAAAAGCCTTTACAAGTCTCGAACAGGCGCTGGCGATTCGTCGCGCTGCCGGGGATGTAAGAGGTGAAGCCAATACCGTCAACGCTCTGGGACAAGCCTATGGCGCGTCAAGCGACTACGCCAAAACCGAAGAATATCTGCAACAGGCATTGCCGCTTGCCAGAAAAGTCAATGACCGCCGGTTGGAAGCTGCCATCTTCAATAATCTTGCGGTCGTCTATAAAGAGGCAGGACAGTATCAACAGGCATTGCAGAGTTGCCAGCAGGCGCTCGACATTTACGCAACCGTCATTGACCGCCGTTTGGAAATCATCGCCTTAAACAATCTCGGTCTGATTTACCTGCAAATGAATGATTATCAAAAAGCTCAAGAAGCGTTTGATAAAGCTCATCAATTGTCGGTCGCCTCGCAGGATGCGCTCGGTGATGCCAAGGCGCTCGCCAATCTCGGGCTGATTTATGCCGCGCAGGGCAAACCTGACGAGGCGTTAAAAACGTTGCGTCAGGCGCTCACGATCCAACAAACCATAAAAAGCCGAACCGATGAAGCGTTCACCCTGAAAGGCATCGCCGAGGTTGAACGAAGCCTGGGCAATCTGAGCGCCGCGCGTTTGGCGATGGAATCGGCAATTGAAATCATCGAATCGGTGCGCAGTCGCATCAACAATCAGGATATACAAACGGCTTTCTTCTCATCGAAACGCGAATTTTACGAAACCCTGACCGACATCCTGATGCAGATGCACACGGCAGAACCCGCGAATAATTATCAAGCGGCGGCGCTACAAACCAGTGAACGCGGCAAAGCGCGCGGGCTGTTGGATATGCTCACGGAAGCGCGTGTGCAGTTCACCCAAGGGGTTGATGCGACGCTCATCACTCGCCGCGCCGCGATTCAAAAAGAACTCAATGCCAAAGAGCAATACCGCATACGCCTGCTTGCAGGGAAACACACCAACACGCAAGTTGAAATCGTTGAAAAAGAACTCCGACAACTGTTAGGCGATTTTCAGGAAGTGCGCGCTAAAATCCGCGCCACCAATCCGCGTTATGCGGCGATGATGCAACCCCAACCGTTGACGCTTGCAGAGATTCAACAACAGGTATTGGATAAAGACACATTGCTGTTGGAATACAGTCTCGGCAAAGACCGCAGTTACCTGTGGGCGGTGACGACGAATTCAATCAGAAGTTTCACCTTACCATCGCGCTTTGAAATCGAGAGCAAAGCCAAACGGATTTATGAACTGCTGACCGCCAGAAATCGCAATATCGCGAATGAATCGATTGAACAAAAACTGATGCGCGTGAAACTCGCCGACGAAGCGTTTCGCAAAGAAGCGGCAGAGTTGAGCCGAATGATTTTAGCGCCCGCTGCATCGCTTTTCGCCAACAAACGTCTGCTGATTGTTGGCGAAGGCTGGCTACAGTATCTGCCGTTTGCGGCGTTACCGAAACCAACAAGTCAAAACCCGTTGATTGTCGAAAATGAAATCGTCACTTTGCCTTCGTCATCGGTACTCACCGCCATGCGACGCGACAGCGCAGAGACAACGGCAACGCGAAAAACTCTGGCGATTTTTGCTGACCCGGTTTTTTCAACCGAAGATATGCGGGTCAAACAACTGGCAGCCAAAAAAGCCTCGGCGGAGACGCTCACCAATACGCTCGCTCTACGGTCAGGCAATGACGCAGGCTTGAGCAATTTTTATCGCCTGCCGTCGAGCCGCCAGGAAGCCGAAGCGATTATTGAAGTCGTGCCGCAGAGTCAACGACTCGCCGCGCTCGATTTTGCGGCAAATAAACCGCTCGCCTTGAGTGAATCGTTGACGCAATATCGCATCATCCATTTTGCAACGCATGCGTTGTTAAACGGCAAAACGCCGGAACTATCGGGCATCGTTTTATCTTTAACCGACGAAGCGGGCAAATCTGTGGATGGTTTTTTGCGCTTGCACGAAATTTACAATTTGCAATTAAACGCCGACCTCGTCGTCTTGAGCGGTTGTAAAACGGCGCTCGGTAAAGACGTGAAAGGCGAAGGTCTCATCGGGTTGACGCGCGGCTTTATGTATGCGGGAGCGCGAAGCGTCGTCGCCAGTCTCTGGAGCGTCGAAGACCGCGCCACCGCTGAGTTGATGAAACAATTTTATAAAGCCTATCTCGGTAACCAATTGACCACTGCCGCCGCCTTGAGAGCCGCGCAGGTGGAAATGATTAAGGCGAAAAAAGCCCCCTATTACTGGGCGGCTTTTACCTTGCAGGGTGAATGGCGGTAAGCCGACAGTTTTCGCGCGGAAATTTCAATGTGGATTTGCAAGACAACTGATTGAGTACGCAAAAGAGAAATTCTCTATGGAAGACGCAGCCTTAAACAGAGTCGGGTGGACGATTACGCAGGAAGCGTTCGATAAATTTCTGGTTTGCCTCGATGCCGATAGAGTGCTCGCCGGCGAAGCTTACGAACGGGTGCGCAGCAAACTCATCAGTTTTTTTGCCTGGCGCGGTTTTCATTTTGCCGAAGACCATGCGGATGAAACCATCAACCGTGTGGTTCGCAAAATCGATCACGGCGACGAGATTCGCGACGTTTCAACCTATGTTTTCGGCGTCGCGCGAATGCTCACCCTTGAACTTTTAAAAGAGCGTGAAAAACACAACGCTGCATTGAATGAATTGCCGCCACCGGTTGAAGAAAACCGTGATGAAGATGAAGACGCACAAATCCGCATCGCCTGTTTGAAACAGTGTTTGCAAAATCTCACAGAGGAAAATCGCGACATGATTTTGGCTTATTACACCCAAGAGAAAGGCGCGAAGATCGAAAACCGCAAACGGCTTGCAGAGCGATTAAAATTGCCCCTGAATGCTTTACGGATTCGCGCCCTCAGAGTGCGCGAAAAACTCGAAAAATGCATTACCCATTGTCAAAAACAGATGATTGCGGGGCGCAATCGTGGAGGCAATCTTTACCGATTGGAACGAAAATGACACTGAAAAATCAGGAAAAATTAATCAATCAATACCTGCTCGGCGAATTATCCGAAACCGAACGGCTGGAAATCGAAGAACGCTTTTTTAAAGATGATGAGTTTTATCAAAATTTACTGATCGCCGAAGATGAACTCATTTACAACTATTTGCGCGGCGCTTTAAGTTCGCGTGAGCGAAAATTATTTGAAGCGCAACTCGATAAATCTTCAACCCGTCGCGAAAAGGTCGCCGTCGTCAAAGCCTTGATGGCGGAAGCCGTGAATGCCACTGAAGCCGCAACACTTCCGGTTGCGCATCGCTCAAGCCAAGAAGAACGCCCATCGTTTTGGCAAAGCTTAATCGGATTACTCAGCGGGCGCGCCCTGGTTTTGCAAACAGCAATGGCAGCGGCAATGCTGCTGTTTGCCGTGGCAGGAGTTTGGCTTTGGTCACAAACCTCGCGACTCAAATCACAGGTTGACATTGCCCAAGCCCGACAACGTCAAATAGAACAGGATTATCAAGCGACCAAAAAACAATCCAATGATTTGCAAGACCGCAATCAGCAATTGAACGAACAGCTACAACGCGAACAGCAAACCCGTGAGGCATTGGAAAAAGAGCGCGCCGAGTTGCAGGCTGAAAAAGAGCGTTTACAGAAAACCCTGCAAACTCGTCCGGCAAGTGAAACCGGCATTGCCGATTCGGTAATTTCTTTTGCGCTCGAATCCGGCAGAACCCGCGATGAAAGCGATGAACCGCAACGGCTGCGGCTGCCGCGCAATGCCCGCCACATTCAACTGCAACTCGATTTGGGAAGCGACGATGGCAAAGGCTTATACCGTGTTGAAGTGAAAACCTTCGGCGGCGCACTGGTGTGGAGCAAAGACGCGCTGGCGGCAAGTTCAGCGAGTTGGGGTAAAGCGGTGAACCTCGTCGTGCCCGCTGCAATTTTCACGAATGGCGAATATGAATTGACCTTAAAACGCGCCGTCGGAAAGGGCAAATTTCAAGACGCAGGTTTTTATTACTTCAAAACCGAAAAGCAATAAAACCGGCAACAGGTACTGAAACAATTTAAAACATCCATTCAACAGGCGATGTGGATTGAAGATAACATCAACTCCGCATCGCCTGTTGAATTTGTACATTGAATTGCGCCCTTTCAGGCAAGGGCATGAAGTTAAGGAAAACGGTAGCGCAGACGGTCGAGTCTGCGCCGATTTAGAAAAGTCCATCCTCGAAATTTCAAGGGGTCTTCGACCAAGACCGCCGCAGGTTAGGCAACCTGCGTTACCTCCGCGCCGCTTAACTTCATGCCATTGCTCCGAAGGGTTATTGGATGACTATTTCTCACGCTCTTAAAAAAATTTCCTTCCCTTCAAAAAACCTGAAATGTTTTTTTCAAACCCGCCAGTATGGATTGAAGGCGCAAGAAACAGCCTTCAATAAAAATTAATTGAAACCCGATATGCTTTAGCAATTCACCAAGCGTATCTGAAAAAGGAGAAACCAAATGAAAATCAATTTAGCGAAAAAAAGCATCGCCAGCACCCTGGCAACCGTAATGGCACTGACCGTATTCAGTCTCTTTGGCGCACTGACCCCGAAAGCCGCCGCTGAAACCACCACCAAAGCTTTTGAAGTTGGTCCCGGAACCGGACAAAGCACTTCCCATTTCAGAACCTTTTCTGTGCCCTGCGGTCAAGGCGTCACCGTCTCCGTGAGATTAAAACGACTCGGCGACCCCGGCACCCAAAATGATGTTCCGGTGCTCATCGAACTTCGCCAGCCGGGCGCTTCCCAAGGTCAGGAAGGTCCCGTCGTCGATACCAAAACCGTTACTGTGACCATCCCGGAAAAGACTATCAGTTTAGCCGGTGCCGCCAGCAATCAACCTTGTTCCAACCCCTGGAGAGTCAGAGTTCGTCGCGCACCCGGCGCGCCGGAAAATGCCGTAACCGGAAACATCACCCTGAACTACAGCAGCAGTTCTTCGAGCCTCAATGTTGAAGGCGGATTGATTTCGCTCAATAAAGGCAACTCGGTGATTAAAAATCTTGGCGGTTCATCAGGATTGAAACAGGGCAAAATCGTCATCACCGCTAACTGGAATCATGCGATTGGCCCGATGCCTGGCCCGCTTCCGGTCAGGTTGAGATTTGATTTGATTGATCCCTCAACCAACTCCAGTGTCGCTTATCAAATCGCCTACTCCACTAATGAAATTCGCGCCGATAAGACACCAAAATTGCGACTGATTTACAATGTGCCAACCTGCAAACCGGGACAATGGAAATTGAAAATTACCAACAACACCAACGATGACACCATGAACATTGACCCGAAAGTCACCTTTACGCCCGATTGCAACTAAACAAGTTTTTGCGAGAGCAACGCGCTTCCGTTTGACGTTGCTCTTGCAATTTCCCTGTTGAAACTTTCAACCGAAACACCCGAACGCTAAGAGAGGAAAGCCATGAAAAGCTTGCTGACCAGGATACTTGTTGCGACGACGCTTTTACTCTTGCCGACATCCATCAACTTACAGACGGCGCTGGCGAACACTCGCATTCTCGAATTCCCTTTCGCATTATCGCCGGATGCCCGAAGCGAGTTCACCGCCCAGTTTCCGGTGCTCAGTGGCGGCAAAATCATCGTCGACGCCAATTGGAAAAATCCTCATCAACAAGCGGCTCTGGTGTCTCTCAAACTCACGCTGACAAGACCGGATGGCAGTCAGGCAGCCGTCGCCGAAGCCAACAACAGCTTGCGCCTGGAATATCGCGCCAGTGAACCGGAAGTCGATTCATTCAATGCGCGGCGCGCTGCCAAATGGGCAATCAAACTTTCTCGTGCAACACCAACGAACGCTCAGGAATTAAACGGAAAATTGCGAATCACCATACCGGCTGCCACACGCACTTTTGTAGATACTCAATTCACGCTGACGGATTCCGGCAACGCTCAGGAAATCCCTTTCAACCTGATCGCTCCGGGGCGCGTCATTGTGGAAATCGAATGGGAATCCGATAGCAATGCCAGCGCCAGTGTACCGCTCACCTTCAGCCTTATCCATTCAAGCAGTTCGCGAACCATTGCCCGCAAACAAGGCGCAAGCCCTTTACGAATCGAACACCTGGCTACCTCACAGGAATTGGACAGCGGCATTCGCTGGCTGGTCAGAGTGCAAAACGATAACCAGCAAAAGATCAAAGGTCGTCTGAAAATTATTTTCACGCCGAGTCTTTAACCGAGATTTTCAGACGCAACATTCATTCACACACTTTTCAAAGGTCGTTTTTTATTCCTTCCGGTCTTTAACTGCGCCGCGGCGCAACAAGTGAGGGCTTGATGATGTGCAAAAAAATCTCAACCAAGAAAAAAATCAGGCGAATCAAACTGACCGCGCTGACCATCGAAATCGTTCTGCTTTCGGGTTTACTCGGCTGGTTGATGAAAATTTATGCTCAGGATATTGCTATCACCGCCGATTTCGCGGATAAACCGATGGTCTTAAAAACCGAAGCCATCAGCTTTCGGTTAAATCGCCCGCTCACCACTGCGGAGGGTCGCCTTGCAGTGATTATCGGCAAAACCGATATGACCGCTTTTTTTGTTGCCACAGAGCAGAGATTCACTTTCACGCCTAAACTGGTGCAACTTCCTGTGGGCGAAAATGCGATTACGGTTTACCTGGTATCTGCAACCAACGAGTGGAAAACCATTGGACAATTCACTTTGAAAATTGCGGAACCGAATCAACAAACACAACTGCAACCGTCCGCTGCACCTGTGGAAACTGCGGATGCGGGGCAAAGCGCCAATAGTAAGAAGAAGCGATTTGTCGAAAAAGTCGGCATCACGCCTGCCTTAACGGTTGGGATTAAATCTCAACTACAGGAGTTTCACTTTCCCGACACCAATGCGCCAGCGCGTTCTCAGTTCACCGACTTCATCATCCAGGGTTCTTTCAAATCCGAAATGACAAACGGCGAAACCGGCTACCAGAGCCAGTTTGATGTTGCAGGTTCGAGTTTCCAACAGGAAGCTCTGCGCTTCGCTCAACTGGGCAATGAAGCCCCGCGCTTTGACCTCGCAAGCTACCTGATGCAATTCAATGTCGGCAAAATGAAAGCGCAGGTCGGACATATCGCATTTGGAACCAACCGCCATTTGATTAACAGTTTTTCAAGTCGCGGCATTACACTAACCATTCCAATTACTTCCAAAGCTGATTTTTCGGTGGCGGCAATGAACGGCTCAAGCATTGTCGGCTTTGCCAATTTCTTAGGACTTACGAATCGCAAACATCAAATCATCACCGGCACGCTCGGCATTGAACTCGCGCCCAAACGACCCGGCGGCTTTCGCGTTGAAACCGGCATTCTTCACGGTTCACTGCTTCCTGTGAGCAATTTCAATCAAGGCAATGTAACCGATGCCGAACAGAGCAAAGGCTTGAGCTTTCGCGTCATTGCCAGCGACCCGGCGCAACGCTTTAAACTCGATGGCGGATTCGCCCGCAGCCGCTTTACCAATCCGGCAGACAATCTACTCAATCAAGACCGCGCTGTCGTACCGGTGCAATCAACCGCGCGCAATGCCGAATACATCGATGCAAGTTACGCCATATTGCAAAACCGCAAACTCAGCGAAAGCAAACAAGCTTCGCTTATCTTTAATCTCAAACACGAGCGCGTCGCGCCACTTTTCCGCAGCGTTGCCACGTTCACCCAAGCCGACCGTTTGCAAAATCAATATGAATTGGTTGGCACAATCGGCGAATTAAATGCGGTAGTGACCCACCAACGTTTCAACGATAACCTCGCCAATATTCCATCGGTACTAACGACGCTCACGCGGCGCAACGCATTGGTCATCGGCATGCCGCTGGCGTCGTTTATCGGCAAACCCGATAAACCTTCTGCGTGGTTGCCGCGCCTCGGTTACACCTTTGACCGCGTGCAGCAATTCGGCGGAAATTCCCCAATCAGCGCAGGCTTTGACAGCCCCAGTCAAATTCCCAATCAACTCAGCTCAAATCAAAATTTCACTGCTGAGTGGCAGGCGAAATCCCTGCGTTTCGGCTATCGCTTTAATCGTTCGTTTCAAGACAATCGCCAACCGGGTCGTGAGCGCGCCGATTTAAAAAATCTGGTGAACGGCTTTTTATTGGGGCTGCCTTCACTTGGCAGAGTTGATTTAACTTTCGATTTGAATTTTGAGCGCGCCACTAATGTTGAAGCCAACCGCACCGACCGCACCTTGCGACTGACTTCGGCAATCAACTGGCGCGTCACCAACAGCCTGACATTTACGGCAAATATTTCGGGAAGCGGCGCGGGCGACCTTGCGCAAACCAGTCGCAATCGCAATGCGGAATTCGATTTACAAATGGCTTACCGGTTCATTTCCGAAAAGAGCCGTTATCGCAAAGTGCAGGGGCAATTTTTTATTCGCTATGCCAATCGTTATGCCAGCGCCTTTGACCGCGTGTTTGGATTTAACAACCTGACGAAAATCGAAACCCTCAACACCGGCTTGAGTTTCACATTCTTTTAGGAGGCAGCAATGAAAAAATATTTTCTTTACACGCTTGTATTTTTCTCAATGCTCACAATTCACCAAACCACTTTGGCGCAAACCATCAAAGTCAATCCCACGGGCGTCAATGTCAATGCCCACGCGCCGACCACAGTGTTTTTAACCTTCGGCAATTTGCAGGGCTATCGTCCGGTTGAAGCCTGTTGGAGCAGCGAACTCATTGCTGCCGCGCCCGACCTTGGGTTCAAACCCAATCCGGCAACCGTCTATGGGTGTTTGCCTGTGCGTTACAATCAATCGACTTTGAGCGCCAACGATTCTTACACGGACATCATGACGATTCCGACATCGGTGTCACACCGCGCCTATCAAAATGCTGCTGCCGGTAATGATTCGGTGTTTTTTTATGTTCGCAGGTTTGTGAGCCTGACCGCCGGACGCCCCGATCAATATGTCGTGGTGACTTGTCGCATGACCGGGGGCGGGGCGCGCAGCCCGTTTGCTTTGACCGATGTCAAACTCGTTTTTGATTCCGACAAGCCGATAGCGTTTTTAAAAAGCGGTGAAAAAGCCCCGAAAATACAGGCTCAAATCGCTTACAACGGCACAGGACGGCTCAAAGGTCGTTGGGAGGTTGTCAAACCCGGTGAAGAGATTCCCGATAATCGCGACCTGCTCACCGAAGCGACTTTGCCTGTAGAAGAACGCGGCAAACAGCGACGCTATACGCAACTTGCCACCTTTAATGTTTTCCTGCCGCCGGTTGGAAAATATATTTTACCGGGACCAGATGCATCACATTTACCGAATCTCGCCGAAGGTCAGTATCTGGTTTTGCTCAGAATCGAAGCAGTGGATGATAAAGAAGCCGATTCAAATTTAGCCGCGGTCGGCGCAGGCACAGGCATTGTGCATAGCGGCGCGGTTGCAGGTTTCCCGCTGCCTTATTTGCGTTATTTTATCGGCGGCGGTGAAGCGGTTGTGACAAAAGGCGCATTGTCTTTATTGCTTCCCGGTGAAGGTGCAATAAAAAATTCAAATGAAGCGCTAGAGTTTATTTGGGCGGAGGCGACGGGCGCGGCTTTTTATCGCCTTGAAATGGTTGACGCGCAGGAACAGACGATTCATTCGGCATTGCTTCCGGCAGGTATCAACAGCTATCGCGCCCCTTCGTGGTTAAAAGAAAAATCCCTGGATGGCAAATTGCGCTGGCGGGTGCTGGCTTTCAATCAATCGGCAGAGCAAATGAGCGAAACCAACTGGCGCAGTTTGCGATTTGCGAAGTAGGTTTGGTTAAAACTTCACACTCCAACTAAGCACGATTACAACAAGAACAATGACATTGGCAATGGTGCCGAATTTTGCATCCTGCCATGAACAAATAATTATGAACTGCGAAATTGCGATTGCGGGCAAAGCAATCAGCCACCACCAATTCTGCCGCAGCAGAAAAACCGGGATGGTCAGTAAAAAGAGCACGGCGGCAAGTAACCAAATCAGCCCTTGAAATCGAGAGATCGGCTGCGTTAATTGACTCATCTCAGCAAAGTTGAAGGCTTTTGCAAAACCCATCCAATGGATTAATCCGTGGATTGCGACAACTAGAGAAAACAAAGTTTTTAGTGCAACTATCATTGTTGTCTCCTTCACAGATTTACGGTTACCTAATTTGCGGCATCTGGAACCACCTGTTTTATTTCCTGACAAACCAGCCAGGAGGCCGACGAAGCGAAACCGGTGGCAAGTAATTTTTCACATACCCCGTCCGTAAGATGAAATGAATCGTATCGCTTATTCCGATGGCTTGATTGAGGGTTTGCCCGGTTGATGCTTCTTCCAGAATCTGGGTCATCGGATGAATGGCGATATTTCTATCCCTGACGTTCAGGAAAAGTCTTTGCATTCTGCTTCCTGTTTCAATCAGGGTTTCTACGGCATTATCTTTAGCGGTAATCAGAATCCAACCTGCCGATTTCGAGACCTGTTGTCTGATTCTATCCAGACCACGCTCTCTGAAATCAATCTTCATCACATCATTTTTGTTATAAAAATTTCTTACCAGCCAACCCGATATCCCTTCAATTTCCATACCGGCGGTGGTCAATCCATCGCGGTACGCCTGGGCATCTTTGCTTGAAAATCTAATCCACTCAGCTAACTCGTGTTGTGCCGGGTCACGATAGGCTTGCAGACGATTGGCTTCAATGGTTTGCTCACTGATGAATTGACTCTCTTTGCCGGTGACTGGCAAATAGTGAATGAATTCCGATTCTGTGTTGACAAGGTAATCAAGGTCTTCGTTTTTCAATACCTCGTTCAAAAAGTTTGAGCGCATCGTTCGGCGGTTGCGTATTTTTGCGATGTCAAAATCAATTTTTGCTGGGGTTTTGTTGAGTCGAACTTTTATGACCTGTTCATCCTGATTATTCCTCGCTAATAAATTCCAATTGCACCGATAACCGAAGGCAGCAGCGGCGTATTCCAGATTTTGAACGAAAGCCCCGATAGACAAAATCGTTTCCCTTTGGTTAGGGTCAACAGCGGGAAGCCATCGGCTTTTATCATTTCCAATAAGCCAATGGTAAGGCTCAAGATATTGAACAAACCACGGTTGCGTATTGTGACCACTCGGAGCCAACGAGGCGAGAAACAAAATCTCTCTTTCATCCGATTCGAGAATTCCGTTACTGATGTCACCTGATTTTATGTTCTCCCTCGAAAGGTTACTTTTATCGCTCAACAAATAAAATGTTGCGCCCGCTACGGGAATGGCTCCGCCGACAAGACCAATAAATTTCCTTCTTTTCATCACTCCCCCTCAAACTATTTCAGCTGTATCGCTCCCAGTTTTGCTGCATACTTTTGTCGATTGCCGGATAAATGACCTCTTTCAGAATCGGCGAAATGAGCGTCATATAAATCGGGGTGCGCCAATTCAGATGTTTGACGTAAACCGCGTTGTAAAGCCCATAACCATCTGCCGTCGGTTCCGAAGCCAAAAGCCAGAAACAATGCACCGTTTGATTAATAATTTCCAGAAGCATCTCGTTTTCATAGCAATACAGAACCCGGCTGATACCCCTGATTTCACCCGGCGGAATCAATGATTTCGCGCGTTCTGCTTCGCCAAGTCGCGACAGATAAGAATTCGTTTCGACAAGTTCAGGCACCTCGTCCCAATGCATCACTTTTCCAATCAAGGTTCGCAGTCCAAACAGGGCTTTTGTTCCGAATCCCAGTTCGACATTGCTCATATCGCTTAAACCGGTGGCGTTGTAAATTTCTGCGATGGTCAGCTTTTCGCGCCCGCCTTTTAGTTGAAGGTAATCGAGACTATGCATGGGAATTCCCGCCAGAAAATGATGCGCTTTAAGCGGCAGCCGGTTAAATTTTTCCTGAACTTCTTCGCTCTTTAATAAAGCAGCTTTGCATTTTGATTGTTGCGGACGAATTAACAGAAAATAAGCGGCAAGCAATCCCGTACCACCGGCAATTGCGGTTTTTGTGATGGTTTTCATAACCTCACTCCTTTCTTTTGCGGCAATTTAAAACTGGCATTCCGTCGCTGCAAACTGCCGCAACTTTCTCATTAAAACTTTCAACGATTTGCGCAAATCGCCGGCATTGAGGCAAAGAGTTTGCCCCCTTGGAGGGAGTAATTTCTGAACAATCCGCGTCGTTGACGGTAAGCATTGGCACACGCCTTATCGAATCATAAAAATCGTGCCTGAGTTGATTGACGCAATTCGCAAGCCATTATCAGTCAGTGTGGAAATGGCAGATAGCAGAACCATTTCACAAAATGTGACCCATTTATGTGGATGATTCCCCAACTTCTCTGATTAATGTATGTGGATTTTTTCGCAGATCAATGCACTTCAAATTCGTAGATATTTTCCGAAATGCGCGTGCCCGCTTTATCGAAAACTTCGGCGCGCAATTCGTACTTTCCAGCGCGTTCGGTTTTCCATTTGAGGTCTTCGAGTTTAAGGCTTGAATCTTCGCTAATGGTTAAAGCGCGTTCGCCGTTTGCATAAACATTGGCTTGCGCGTCGATGATGCGCCATTGAATTTTCGCTTCAGGTATCGAAAACCAGTGGTCGTTGATGATCCATAAACCGCAAACCAGCTCTTCGCCAACTTGCCATTTATCTTTGTCGTATTCAAGGCTCGGCAAAACCATTTGAAAGGCGCGTTGCACGGCATAGTAACTTTTCGTCGGGCGACGAAAATAATCAATCGCCGCCATCGTCACCGAATGCCAGAAATCGATGGCGTGAAAATGCAGAATACCGCCCGCATCATATTTGCGCCGCCGCAGGCGTTCAATCGCCAGTTGATGCAATCGCGCAACATAGGCTTGCGTTTGCGGAATATATTCTTCCAGAGTCTTGCCATCGGGTTTACCCCACGCCCGCAGGGCTTCAAATATCTGCAATTTGTGAAACACCCAATCGTCCTGATGATTTTCAATGGGCCAATGATTGGGCAAAAATTCTTTCAAGGTTTCGATATTCGGCAGCGCAGTTGCGCCGAGTTCCGAAATGAATTTCTCTTGGGTCTTGGTATATTCCCAAATCGTGCCGCCATACCAGCCTTCGTAAACATGCGCATCGCCGAAACGTCCCGTCGAACGCGCCACCGGACGATGTTCAACATCGAGCGCCGCCAGCCGTCCCGCTAAATGTTTGGTGAGTACGCGATAATTTTCCAGACTCTCTTCATCCGATGTCGCCCAGATAGCAATGCAGGGATGATTTTGCACATAGCGAATGTGCGGGTCGTAAAGGCGCGCGGCTTTTAAAGCAAACTCGGTGTCTTCGGGATACCAGGCTTCGAGATAATCCTGCCAGACGAGTATCCCCAATTCATCGCACAATTCATAAAACTCAGGATTTTGAAAATGGCAATGCAGGCGAATCATGTTGATGTTCAGGCTTTTCATAAGCGCCAGGTCGCGCTCGTATTTCTGCCGCGTCATCTCTGACATAAAAAGTTCGAGATAATAGGAATTCGTCCCGCGAATAAACATGCGCCGCCCGTTGAGATAAAAATTCCAGTTGACGTGTTCGATTGAACGAATGCCAACCGCCTGCTCGCGTTCATCGGAAAACTCGCGCTCCGAGTCGAGCGGCGGTCTTTGATCACGATTTTGCAGGAGTTTCACCCGAGTTGTCAGGGTGTAGAGATTCGCTTTGCCGTGATCCCACGTCCACCAGAGTTCCGGTTTAGCGAGATGAAAACGCACTTTTATTTTATCCGTGTCTGCATCAATCAACGCCGTCGCTTTGAGTCGTTCATTGCCCGTAAAATTGCGCGGCGCAAGCGTGAGTTCAAGTTGCGCTGGGTTGTTTGATTGATTATCGAGCGCGACTTCAACATCCAAATCCGCCGAACCATCTTTATTTAAAGTTGGTCGCGTCACCACCGCATCAATCATCACGGCATCGTTGGCAATCAATCGCACTGAGCGCGTGATGCCCAGAGGGGTAATGTCATCGGGTTTCTGGTCAACCGCGCCATACGAACCTTTAATTGTATAAGGTCGATGTCGCCAGTAATAATCGACCGGCGTCCATACGCGAACCGTCAGTTGATTGTCGCCCTGCCAATTCAATTTGTCGGAAATTTCAAAGGCATAAGGGTCGATGTAACCTTCGTGTCTGCCTAAAAATTTTCCATTGAGCCAGATGTCCGCGTAATAATCGGTGGCGTCAAATTGCAGCCGCAGGCGTTTGCCTTTCATTGCCGCAGGTGGGCGAAAACTTTTTCGATACCACCATTCTTTGAAACTAATCCATTCGGCTTCGCGGCGAAAATAGGCGGGATAGTTGAGAATTTGCGTATGCACGCTGCCGGGAACCTTTACGGTTTGCCAGCGCGAATCATCGAGGTTCACTTCATAAAATTTCTGCGCTTCACCTTCGCCCTTTTCCGTGTGTTGCAATCGCCAGTTGCCGTTTAGCGAAAAAGCCGAGTTTGTTGCTGCCGGATTTTTGCCGGATGATTCATCACCTGTAGCGATTCGCGCAGGTTTTGGCGCGGCTCCCAGGTTTTCAATTCGATAAACCGCTTCGCGTTCAGCACCGGAAATTTTTGGCAAAGCGGAAAGCTGCCCTGCGTCGGTTATGCGAGCGAGTAGCGGTTGCGCGAAACGACGATAATCGGCGCGGGCATTCAAAATGGTCTCCGTGCCTTTCCACTCAGGAAATCCGAAAGCGATTTGCGAAGACCAACCGGCAGTTCGCATCACTTCGCGCCGTTTGATTGCGGCAGTGCCTGTTTGTTTTAAGGTGATTTCATCGCGCAGATTTTTTGTCGCATAAAATTGCCGCCCACCGATACCTGACCATTTCAACGCGCCATCCAATTCATAAAAACTGAGCGCGCCATAATTCGCTTTCGGATTGTAATAGAGCACATGCCCGCCGGGAATATCATCAATCATCGGCTGACTCGTAAACGGATTCCCCTGGGTAATCAACTTGTGTGGCGGATTATCGGTTTCCCAACCGTCGGGAAAGCCAATCTCTTTGCCGACCATCCAATGGGTAAAGGGAATGTAAGGCGAGGCGGAAATCGCCGAAAAGAAAAAGCCATAGTTTTCGGTAGCCGTTAGTCGGTGGTCGGCAGTCGGTTGTTCTTTATTTGCGATTTTTTCTATGCGGGTGCGCCAGATGAGCACAGGGCTACCGGCGTACCATTCAAATTCCCAAACCTCTTTTGCGTCACCCAATCGCGCGCCGCTCATTCGCACGCGGGCGCGCAGCGGTCCCGATTCAATAATTGCAACATCGGTAAAACCCGACGCGCGTTTTTCGATTCCCGATTCCCGGTTTGTCCCCTGTTCCCTACCGAGAGTTGTTCCCCAACCGGCGCTTCGTTCACCGAACGCCAACGGTTCGGTTAAATCAGGAGAGGTTTCAACGAGGTTGACCATGCGCTCGTTGCCAGCGGTTTTGTTGTAGGCTTCGACGATTGCCGGTGTTGTTCCATTTTTGCCGAGATTGATGATGATTTGAAAACGGCTGTTGGCGATTTCAAAACGCGAAGTGGCAATTGCCCTGGCGATGAGGTCGCTTTTGTATTCGCCGCCAAATTGATTGACCGGTTTTTTACCGGCGAGTTGCGGCGCATAGATGAGCGTATAGACAGGTCGTTCGCCGGGAATCAGTGACGCAGGAAACATTATCTTCGCCTCATGCACCGTACAAATTCCCCCACCACATATGGTAGCTAAAGGAGCGATTTGCAAAGGCAGTTCGCGGCTTTGCAAGTCAAGCAGGCGAAAGGCATCAAGGGATGAAAGTTGAAAATCGAATTTTAAATCGACGCGAACGATTTCGTTATCGCGACGTTCGATGCCTGTCGGCTCTTCGAGTTGGATTGTCCATTTGCGAATTTGCGCTTGGCTGGAAATCGCAAAAGCAAAAATGCATAACAGCAACGCGGCGGCTCTTTTCATCACGCTGCGGTTTTTATCACATTTTAATTTTAAGCGATAGCGTCGCGCGTAAGCCCGCCATCAATCATCCGCCAAATGCCGAGCGGGTTTTCGTTTCGCAGTTCTTCAGGTAATGCCGTGTCAGGAAAATCCTGATAACAGACTTCGCGGGTGAAGCGGAAAATCGCCCGTGTGCCAACCGATGTCGAACGTCCGTCGGAAGTCGCAGGAAAGGGACCACCGTGAACCATCGCCGGGCAAACTTCAACGCCGGTCGGAAATCCATTAAAAACCAACCGCCCGGCTTTGGTTTCCAAAATCGCAATCAAATCGCTGAACTCCGCTAAATCCTGCTCGGTTCCGTGAATGGTTGCCGTCAGTTGCCCTTCAAGCGCGCGCGCCGCATTCAATAATTCATCGCGACTCGAATGTTTGATAAGCAGCGTTGTCGGACCAAAAATCTCTTCGCCAAGTTCCGCCTGTTGCAAAAACCTTTGCGCCTCGGTTTGAAATAATGCCGCAGTAGTTTGACAACTTGTGCCGGTCGTTTCGCGGTTTACCGCAAGCGTGGTGGCGTGGCTTGCGCGCGCAGTAACGCTTTGTTGATAAACCGTCGCAATGCCTTCGGTGAGCATCGTGAAGGGCATAGAAGTTTTCATCAATTCGCCAAGTTTTTCTGCAAATGCCGACGCATTCGCATCATCTTCCAAAAACACCAAACCGGGATTGGTGCAGAATTGTCCCGCGCCCAATGTGACAGAAGTATGCAGCCCGTTTATCAATTGGTCTCGCCGCTCGCGCATTGCGCCGGGCAAAATGAACACCGGGTTGACGCTGCTCATCTCCGCATAAAACGGAATCGGTTCGGGTCGCGCCTGCGCCAGTCGCATTAGCGCGAGTCCGCCTTGGCGTGAGCCGGTAAACCCTACGGCTTTGACCAGCGGATGTTGAACCAACATCTCGCCCAATTGATTGCCTGCGCCATACAACAAAGAGAAAACCCCTTCCGGCAAATTGCAGGTCTTCACCGCATCTTGAATTGCCAAGCCAACGAGTTCAGCAGTGCCGGGGTGCGCCGGGTGAGCTTTGACCAAAACCGTACAACCGGCTGCCAGAGCCGATGCTGTGTCACCGCCCGCGGTTGAAAAAGCCAGCGGAAAATTGCTTGCGCCAAACACCACAACCACTCCCAAAGGTCTTAGCATCGAACGCACATCGGGTTTCGGCGCGGGTGTTCGCTGAGGGTTGGCGCGATCAATACGCGCATCAACCCACGAGCCTTCATCAAGCAAAGCGGCAAACATTCGCAGTTGATTGCAGGTGCGCCCGATCTCCATTTGAATGCGACCTGCGGGCAAAGCGGTTTCAGCGGTGGCGCGGGTGATTAATGGTTCGCCGAGGGCTTCGATGTTTGCGGCAATCTGTCTGAGAAATGCCGCGCGCCTTGTACCGGATGTGCAGCGATACTCCGCAAAAGCCTTTGCCGCGAGTTGCACACTCTTTTCGATTTCATCTGCGCTTGCCGCCCAGTAAACCGGTTCCAGTGGTTCGCCGGTTGCCGGGTTAAATCCATAAAAGGTTTCGTCGTGACGCGCGCCACGTTTGAATCCGATGATTGACTCGCCTGTTAAGGTCAATTGATGATCTCCCAAATAGAACCGGTCATTCAGCCGCCATTGCTAACAATTCGTTCATCTCAAAATACTCACGGAAAGAGACCGACTCCACTATCAAGTTGAATTTCCCAGCGGATGCGGCGGACTCGGCGGATAGACGCGGATTATCCGTCTTCATCCGCCGCATCCACAAAATCCGTTGGGAAACCAGCATTGCAAATGTGATAAATACGGCTTCCATCAGCTAATTTCAACTACGACGCTTCATCCCACTGCCAGCACTTCAATCTAAATTCGGATGATGACTGAGCGCGTGATGAATCACCGCTTTTGCCGCTTCCAATTCTTTGCCAACGATTTCAAGTCTTGGCGGACGCACGCGGGCATTGCCCATACCGATTTCGGCTTGAACAAGTTTAATCAACTGCACGAATTTCGGCACCGTGTCCAGGCGGAGCAAAGGCAAAAACCAGTTGTATAATTTCATCGCTTTTTCGGTTTCGCCCTGCATCGCGTAGTTGAATAAATCAACCGACTCTTTCGGAAAAGCATTTACCAGCCCGGCAATCCATCCCGTCGCGCCAACCGCGATGGCTTCGACAATCGCATCATCGACGCCAACGAAAACTTCGAGCCGGTTGCCGACCAGCGCGCGAATTGCGGTCACGCGGCGCACGTCCGTACTCGATTCTTTTACCGAATGAAAATTTTCATGTTCGGCGGCGAGTTCCTCAATCTGTTCCGGCAAAAAATCCGTGCCGTAAGCAACCGGGTTGTTGTAAAGCATGCACGATAGGTTGGTCGCCCGCATGGTTGCAGCAACATGGTATTTCATTTCGCGCCAGTCGCCTTTGTACACATAAGGCGGCAACACCATCAAGCCCAGGCATCCGACTTCGGCGGCGGTCTTCGCCTGTTTGACGGCTTCAGCAGTGCTGAGCGCGGATATTGCCGCAACCACAGGCACACGCTCACCGACTGCCTTGATAATGGTTTGCCAGAGCGCGATGCGTTCATCAAAGGTTAGGGTATTGCCTTCGCCAAGCGAACCCGGCGCGACAATCCCCGTGCATCCTGCATCAATCATCCAGTTGCAATGCCGCGCCACGAATTCGTGGTCAATGCTCAAATCTTCATTAAAACAGGTAGTAATTGCGGGCATCACGCCCTTCCAGGTCATCGTCATAATTATTCCTCGCTAAATCATTCGATTTTGTATTTTCCATATTCGGAAATTGAGAAATGAAATAAAACCACAGAGAAAAATAAAAGGGATAGGCGAAGGGAAAATTTACCTGTTTCACCTCTTCACTTCTTCACTTCTTCATCTCTTTCTCTAGGTCTCTGTGGTAAAAATCTTTTTTCATCCTCTGGATTTGAAATTCATAAAATTACTTCATCGCTTTTTATAAGCGTTTCAACGCGACACGGAAATGCCGGAGGTCGAATAGATTCCACTTTCCAGTCGAATAAAAATTCGGTTGCGCCGCCACAGATTCTTCCCTGACACGCGCCCATTCCGCAACGTGTATGCAATTTGGCTTCGCGCCAGGAATTGAGATTTCGCAAACGCTCAAAGGTTACATCTTCACAACGACACACAAAAGTCTGCGATTCACATAAATCTTTTAATTCATCGCGCAGCCTGAACGTCGCATTCAACAAATTTGCAAAACCCCCGGCTTTGCTCCGCGCCGCCAAAAGCCCTCGCGCTTCGTGGTAATTTCCGCTTGCCGCAAAGCCTGCGATTTGCCCTTCGATGAGCGATAAATCCAATCCGCCGATGCCTGTGGATTCACCGGCGCAAAAAATATTTTCCTGTGAAGTCTGTTGAAATTCATCCACTTTTACCGCGCCGTTTTCAATTTCACAGCCCAGCAGTTGTGGAAGTTCAAGGTTCGGTAGCAGATGAAATCCGCAGGCAAGATAATCACATTCGACATCCCAGCGACGTTCACCTTTTTGCAAAGTGACGTGGGTGAGTTGCTCTTCGCCATGCGCTTTGGTCACCCAGGCATTGGTCAAATAGCGAACTCCGAGCAGCGATTTTTTGAGTTCAATCGCCTGCAATAATTTTTGCGCGTCACCCAACAACCCAAACGCAAATTTCGCGAGTCGTTTAAGCGGCGCTTGCTCAGCGATGAGTAAAACTTCCGCGTCCGCTTTTTTCAAGAAAGCCGCAACCGCCAGCAACAACGCGCCGCTTCCGGCAACCACCACGCGCTTTCCGGCAACCGACAACCCGGATTTAACCAACGCCTGCAACCCACCCGCGCCCACGACATTAGGAAGCGTCCAACCCGGAAACGGCAGGAAACGTTCACGCGCCCCGGTTGCGAGAATCAATTTTTCAAACTGAAATTCGCAAACCCCATCCAAGGTCTCGGCAAGCAGAAAATTCTTTTCCGGTTGTGCCACGATACGCGCCCCATTAATCAATTCGACTTTTGCCGATTGAAATTTATCGAACCACTCAGCAATTTCGCTTGATGCCGATTGGCGTTTCGCGCCGCGCCAGATTTGCCCGCCAATTGCCGGATTATCATCAACCATCGCGATGCGCTGATTTTTTTTGGCGGCTGTCGATGCCGCCGCAAGCCCGGCGGGACCTGCGCCAACAATCAACACCTCGCTTTCGTAAACCTGTCTATTCATCGGTGCTAACCTGCATGCCATTGCGGCAAACGATTTGACAACTGCGCGCCTGCGGTCGTCCGTCAATCGTCACCCGGCATTCAAAACAGATGCCCATTCCGCAAAGCGGCGCGCGCTTTTCGCCGCTCACCGATTTGCGAAATCCTGTGACCCCGGTTTGCATAATCGCCGCTGCAACCGTAGCGCCTTCGGGCATCGAAACAGCAACCCCATTGATGATGACCATCACCTCTTTAGTCATGGGTTGCCTCCGTAACCTGGCGCGTCGGCAGATAGGGTTCAACCGGAATTTCAGAAGCACGATTGAGCAGCTGGTCAACTAAAAGTTTCGCGGTTCCCGTTGAAGTGGTGATGCCTAAGCCTTCGTGCCCGGTCGCAAGCCAGAGGCTTTCGCTAATTGCCGATTGACCAATCAAAGGGAGTTTATCGGGGGTCGCGGCGCGAAATCCCGTCCACGAACGAATCGCTGAAAGTTCGCCGAGTTGCGGCAAATACTCAACGGCGCGAGCGAGCATGCGCTTGAGCATTGCGGATTCGACCTGCGAGTGTTCAACTCCGAATTGACGTGATGAGCCAATCAGGATTTGTCCGGTTTTGCGAGGTTGGGCGTTGAAAGCCACGGATTCGGCGGTGAGTGAATGGGCGCTTTTCAGGTAGCCGAGTTCAACCAGTTGATGACGGACAAAATCGGGATAGCGGTCGGTGATGAGCAGATGACCTTTGCGTTTTTTCACTTCGATGCCGGGCGTCAGTTCCGGCGACCAACTGCCCGTCGCATTAACGATAAATTTAGCGGCGATGCGCGTACCGTCATTTAACTGCACTTGCTCATTTGAAATTTGCACAACCGGTTTTCCAATGAAAAGCCTGGCGTTTTTATCTTTGGCGCGTTCGATAAAATACTTCGCAGCGCAGGGCGGATAAATCACACTGTCATTTTTAACCAGTAAGCCGCCCGCAAGGTTTTTACGAAGGTTCGGTTCGGCATCACCCAGTGCTCGTTCATCAAGCACTTCGACTTTAACATTGCGCGCTTCATAAAATTGTTGTTTGCGATAAACCTCCGCCATCTCTTCTTCGTCTGCGGCGACCCAAATTGTCCCGCAACGTTGGTATTCAACATCTGCCGGGAGGTCGCGGGCTTTGGCTTCCCATAATTTTTGCGAATAGTTGGTAAGGGCAAATTGCGCGTCGCTATCATCCATTACCACGATGTGCCCCATGCCTTGTGCAGTTGCGCCGCCACCAATGATTTGACTTTCAATGATGGCGACACCCATACCTGAGCGCGCACATTCGAGCGCGCACGCTGCGCCAACGATTCCCCCGCCGATTACTGCAACATCAAATGTCATTATTTATTCGCTGCAAATTTATTCCGGCAACTGTGTGAAAGGTGAATTAATTTGTTTGGCGACCTGGCGGTTTTATCTGCGAATTCCCCAGCAAAACGAGTCATTTTCGTCAAGAATCAAATCGATTTCGGCATTGACGAACGCCGAGCCTTTAATTGTCGGATAAATTTTTTCACCTTCGACGCGAACGCTGCCTTCAAAGACGCTGCCGACGATGCTCTCCTGTCGCCAGACCTCGCCAACTTTTAATTTTCCGTCGGCGTACAGGCAAGCCAGTTTGGCGCTGGTCCCCGTACCGCAGGGCGAACGGTCATAAGCTTTGCCCGGACATAAAACGAAACTCTTGCTATGCACACCGGCAATATCGGAAGGCACGAACAGTTCGACGTGGTCAATTTCCTGTCCGTTTGCGCCGGTGATGCCTTGTTCATTCAACGCCCGGCGAATGCGCCACGAAAATTCGGTCAATTCGTCGAGATTGGCAAGCGACAGATTTTGTCCGTGATGACTCATAAGAAAAAACCAGTTGCCTCCCCAGGCAATGTCGCCTGTCAGTTTGCCGTGTCCTTCGACTTCGACGGTGACATCTTTGGCGTGACGAAAGCTCGCGACATTGGCAACCGAGACTTCGTTGGGATTGTGTAAAGTGGCTTCGACCGTGCCGACAGGGGTTTCAATGCGATGAGTGCCGGGTTGGATTTTTCCAAGATACGCAAGCGTTACCATCAAACCGATGGTGCCGTGTCCGCACATTCCCAAGACTCCGACGTTATTAAAAAAGAGCACTCCGGCGGCGCTACCGGCATCAACCGGTTGGCAAAGCAAAGCGCCGACGATTGCGTCATTGCCACGCGGTTCATTGACGATTGCCGAACGATAATGGTCAAACTGGTTTTTGAATTTTTCCAGTCGTTCAGCCATTGAACCTTTTCCCAAATCGGGAAAGCCACTGGTCACCACTCGCGTCGGCTCGCCGCCAGTGTGTGAATCAATGACGTGGATGATTTTTTTGTCAATTGATTTCATACCCTCTCGAATGTAACGAAAGCCCAAGCTTGCGAAAGCCCGTCACTCTATCAGCCCCGAAGCCTGGGAATCAAGCGGAGAAAAAACTGAAACTATTTCGCTTCTGTGATAGTCTAAGCAAACAGTGGAGTGAGACCCTTTCAGGAGTAGATCAATGAAAAGAAATTTAATGTTCACGGTAAGCGTCGGCTTGTTGTTTGGGTGCGCGATGATTATTGCATCAACCGGCAATGCCGACACCAAAAACACCAAACCGCTTACCTTTACCAAAGACATTGCGCCGATTTTTTACAGTAAATGCGCCGAATGTCACAGACCCGGCGAAATCGCCCCGTTTTCATTGATGACCTACAAAGAGACGCGCCCGTGGGGGCGTTCGATTCGCGAGAAAGTTGCCGAAGGCGCAATGCCGCCCTGGCACGCCGACCCCGCGCACGGCGCGTTCAGTAATGACCGCCGTCTTTCCAAACAGGAAAAAGAGACGATTATCAACTGGGTCGATACGGGGATGAAAGAAGGCAACGCCAAAGAGTTGCCGCCCGCGCCGCAATTCACAGCCGGTTGGAACATCGGCACCCCCGATGTGGTGTTGACGGCGCGCGAATTTGAAGTCCCCGCCAACGGCACGGTCAATTATCAATATTTCATCGTGCCGACGAATTTCAAAGAGGATAAATGGGTACAGGCGGCAGAGGTGCGTCCGGGCAATCGCGCTGTCGTGCATCACGTCATCGCTTTTGTGGTTGAACCCGGACAACTTCGCGCGGCTTTTGCGCGCGATGGCATATTGGGTCTGGTCGGTTACGCGCCCGGCGAAGGCGAAGTCTCGCTTCCTGATGGCGAGGCGAAATTGGTAAAAGCCAATTCGATGCTCGTCCTGCAAATGCACTACACCACGAACGGCACCGCACAAAAAGATAAGACTTCGATTGGTTTGATATTTGCGAAAAAGCCTGTGCAGAAGATTCGCATGGGCGGCGCAGCTTTGAATAGTCGTTTTGTGATTCCGGCAGGCGCGGATAGTTATGAAGTCACTTCGCGTTTTCGCTTCAAAGAGGATGCGCACATCACCGACCTGATGCCACATATGCATCTGCGCGGCAAAGATTTTCTATATCGTCTGGTGTTGCCCGATGGCACGACGAAAATTCTGCTTTCGGTTCCGAGGTATGATTTCAACTGGCAGACGCGCTATGAATTTGCCCAGCCGGTTGCTGCGCCCAAAGGCAGCCGCATCGAATGCGTCGCGCACTTCGATAATTCGACCAAAAATAAATGGAATCCCGATGCCACGAAAGAGGTGCGATGGGGACAACAGACCTGGGAAGAGATGATGATTGGTTTCGTAGGCTTCACCCTCGACAATCAAAACCTGCAACAACCTGAAGTAAGTAAAAAGTAAAAAGGCAAAAGTAAAAAGGCAAAAGTGATTTTTGATAATTACCTTTGCCTTTTTTATATGACTGCGGGCTAATGCCGCTTGCCGAACTTTTACCTTTTTACTTTTTACTTTGATTAACTCGCCGGAAAGTTCTCGCTCTCTTTAATGCGGTTGATCTGTTTGCGGTGGCGGGCTTCGTGTCCGCCCATCACCATCAACCATTGATAGGTGTTAATCGGACCCAAAGCCGGATGCGGGAATTGCAAATCGCTCACATCATAGCGGCAGAGCGCATCGAGCGGTTCCAGGATTTTCGCGCGCGTCTCCGTCATCTTATTGATGGAATCGGCAAGCGGCAGCGCCTCAATCGGTCTGACACGTTCGGGCGCTTGAAATTTCGTTCCCAGTTTTTCGGCGTGGTTTGCCAGACTACCCAGCACAGAGCCGTCGGGGTCGGCTTCGGCAGGCAAATGATTTTCCGTCGCCTGCTTCAACATATTTGCCATGAGTTTTGCGGTCATCCCCTCGACCAGCCAGATGTGATGAAAAATTTCTCTGATTGACCATTGCTCTTCTGCGGGTTTGAAATTGACCTGCGCATCGCTTAACCCCTCAGCGGTCGCTAAAAATTTTTCGCGCTCACGAGTCATGTAATCCACGACCTCTTGAGCCTTTTTGGTTAATACCATTGTTTCCTCCAGGTGATTTTCTTCTAGGTAAGCGGATTTAAGATAGCATCGAAGCGGTGAAGAGGTGAAGCAAGTTCCGCAAACCCATCACCCAATATTCCAATAGAAATCCCTGAGCTAAACACCGTTTAATTGCCTAACCAACGTTCAGGCACCCAGCCTTCTTGGGTGAGGTGGTCGCCTTCGAGAATGCGGATTCTGGTTTTTGCAGCGTCGAATTCAAGAATGCGGACTTTGGTATGATTGGCAACCCGCAACACTTGCCCGGATTGAACCAGCATTTCTATCCTGGCAGTATCATTTGCCGGTAACGCATTCATCAATTCATTTAATGCCTGGTCAGTGGTGGCAACCCAAACCCAATCTCCTCTTGGAATGCGTAACCGGGTTTCAGCGCCTAACGTCAGCGCCTCGCTTGTTACAGGTGCAGTCGGGTTCTCCGGAGTGCTGAAAAACCTGGGCAGAAAGAACAAGAGCAGGATGGTCGCAGCGATGGCAATGATGATGATGACCTTGTTCAAGGTTATCGCCGAAGCGACCGGCTTCACGCTTTCTTGAGAATGAATTTTCTCAGCGTCAATCCTCGATAATTCGTTTAATGGACTTTCAACATCAACGCCAGGCGACGCGATTCCCTCACCGGCATTGATTTGATTTTGACCGGGTTGCCGTCGCGACAACACCGTCAGTCCAATAATCGTCAATAATCCCAAGCCGAATAAAATCGCGCCGATGAGGCGCGGCGGTGTGGTCGTAAAAGCGACTTCGAGTTGATGTACACCCGGCGGAACCTCTATGAGTTGGATACCATTCAGGTCACTTGAAATCGGCACGCCTTGCCCATCTAACCGCGCAGTCCAGCCGTAAGAATTATAAGTTTTCAGGCGCACCTTTACCGGCGCTTGGGCATTGACGACAAGCTCCCGGCGGTTGGGTTGCCAACTCAGAATTTCATACGTGGCGCTACCGGATTCAATCAAAACATCAGGGGTGTCAGGTAATTCTCGCGGATTGGTCGCGCCTTTGGGAATAAACGCCGGTTCATAGTGAATTAAAGGCGGCTGAAGCGGTTGGTGCAATACCGCTTCTCTGATGATGTGGCGCGTGGTAATCCAGAGATTCAACCCGATGACCAACACTACAGCGATGCGTCCTGCCCATAATGTTACGATTGCAAAATCCCGATGCTTACACAATCGGTCAATCGCTGCACAGACGACGAGCGCCGTGAAAAAACTGGTAATCACCATCCAGCGCATGGCGAAAGAGACCGCTTCGATTTTGGGAATCAGCTTCGAGAGGTAAATGGAAAGCGAAGTCACCATGAAGGTTGTCGCCACGCCCACAATGACCCATAAGCGGGTTTGAAACTGACCGGATGTTTCAAACTCCCGCGTTGCTTGACTGATTGATTGACTGGCGCGAGGCGCGACGAATCGCAAAATGGCAATCGCAATAAGCAAGGCGAGCGCCTGAACCGCAAAGCACTGGTTGATCAGCTCACCGAATCGGTCGGCAGCCGGAAGCAGAGTGATATAGCTGTTATGATAAGGAAAAATAGTGGTGAAATGTTCCTGAACGTATCGTGATTCGACGACCGCCGGTAGCCAGTAAATGGCGCTCAAAATCAAAGCCAGGAACATCCCCAGCGCGATGCGAAAGGTGATTCGCCAATCCCGTTTACTGATTGCCCAGATGAGTCCATAAAAAGCGATGGTGTAGGTCATCAGGTAAGCTACGGGAAAGTGGGTCATGTAATAAATCCCCTGACACAGTCCCAGCCCGGCATAGTCCTGTAGCTTGCCGCGACTGCCTGCTTTATAGGCGAAATAGGTAATCAACGGCACCAATATGAAGCCTTGCAGTTCCGGCAATGCGCCGCGCCAGTAAAGGTCAATGGTGTGATAGGGCAAAATCAGATAAAACAGCGCGGCTGTGGCGCTTGCGACTTGCCCGTAAAACTGACGCGCCAGAATATAAAAAGCAAAGCCCGATGCCAGAAAGCTCAACACCGAAATGACCAATATTGAATCGAGCCAATTATTCAACGCGGCATTGACAACCGAGGTTGAGTAATAGAACGCCGGTGAATAAAAATTCGTCCAGGCAAGCCCATAGCCGTTATTGACATCGGGCAACCAGCGCGGGTAGAGCGTCCCTGAGCGAAGCACTTTATCGAACTGCTCCATAATTGCCAGGTGTTGCGCCATATCGTGGGTGTTGGGCACGACCCTGACCGGTTGATTGTTTCCCCCCGGCGCAGTGCGGGAAAAGTAAAACGGCGCAACGATGACGGTGCCGACAACGAGCAGCACCATCACCAGAAGCCAGTTAAAAGGAATGCGTTTGAATATTCGTTGAATTTGAATTGAAGCCGGACTCGTAAGTTCAGAGCTTTCCTCCATGCTTACCTCGCTCTGCATAATTTCCAATTTGTTTCAGGCGCGCCGAACGATTCAGGACTTCGGCTGACAAATGAGAATAAATTGATACCCGAAAAGTGTCTTTCGGAGTTTGGTGACGCCCCAGTTCAGCAGGTGAAGAAAACTGAAACCCCTTCCTTTGCTGGTAACCGGTAACAGAATGGGAAGCGGAATCGGGGTCACACTGGTCGTGACAATATCCAATCCCGAATCGGCAACCAGTTGTTTGGCGGTTTTCCAGGTGAAAAATCGCAGGTGCGATTCATTGAGAATGCCAACCGAACGATAATTGAAGTGCCCGAAAAGCAGGTTCAGCCTGACCCAGATGTTCGCGATGTTGGGTAGAGACATTAAAATTTTGCCGCCCGGTTTGAGCTTGCCGCTCAATTTTTCGAGCACCGCGCGCGGGTCGCGCAAATGTTCCAACACGTCGCCGAAAATGATGGCATCATAACTTTCGAGGTCGCTGAAATCCATCGTCTCAACATCCCCAACCAGCAGGTTGTCGCAATGCTCGGCGGCAAGTTCTGCCATCTGCGCATCCTGCTCGATGCCTGTGACCCGGCAGCCGAGCTTGGTCATCTCGGCGCTCAGATAACCGGTCGCCGTGCCAATCTCTAAAACTTCAGCCGGGCGCGTCTGCTCGACCCATTTGATGATTTGCGCGTGGCTGCTATAAGGGTCAACGCTTTTATAAACGTAGCGGTCTTTGGCAATATCGTATTTCGGCTCGTGCAGCATTCCGGCTTTGTGAAAGCGATATTTGAGCGCCGATTTGATACAGTTGAACGCATAGCCCATGCCATTGACGTAACAGATTTCATCGCCGTAGTAAGTCGGGATGGGGCGTTCGGCGATACGCAAACCGGCTTCTTTGAACTGAATCAAAATGTCAGTATCAAAATGCCATTCGTTGGAATTGAGCATGAAGGGAATGCGCTTGAGCGCCTCGCAACTGTAGAGCCGGTAACCGGAATGAAATTCCGATAAATTCATGCCGACGATGCGATTTTCAAAAAAGGTCAAAATTTTATTGCCGACAAATTTATAAAGCGGCATGCCACCGGCAAGCGGGTCGCCACCGGCTGCCATGCGCGAACCGAAAACCATATCGGCATCATCGGTTTCCAGCGGTTCGAGCAAATTATTTAAAACTTCCGGCGCGTATTGTCCATCGGCGTGCAGCATCACGACGATGTCCAGACCGCGCGCAATGGCATATTGATATCCGGCTTTTTGATTGCCGCCGTAACGCAGGTTTTGCGCGTTGCGGTGGACGGTGAGTTTATCGAGTTGTCTGGCTTGCTTGTAGCCAATCGCCGCGTAATAGGTGTTATCGGTAGAGCAATCGTCGAATAGAAAGACCTCTTCGACTTTATTCCACACCTCTTTGGGGATTCGATCCAGCGTCCAGTCAAGTTTGTTGACCGCATTATAAGCGATAACAAAAATTCCGATACGCTTGGGTTTGGACTGCATTTTAAACCTTTAATTACTTCTGAAATAAGCCAAAAAAAATTACCAGCTTTGCCGGGGCTTGTAAAGAAAGGCGGGTTTCGCGCTGCGCAGTTGCCAAGTCAACAAGACCATCGGATAATAGCAGGACGAAATTTTCGCTAGTGGGAATGCGCCGTTGCTATGGGTGATGGCGCTGAGGCAAATCCGTAAGCCTTTGAATCGTACATTTGGGAATTCAGTTAATCCTCGATTAACTGTCCGTCACTTAATCTAAAGAGGCATTTGCTGCCCGAACAAATTAAAGAGTTACTCATCGGGAAATGTATAAAGACCATCGTATTGCCATCGTCATCCCCGCCTATAACGAAGCGCATTATATTGGTCAGGTCATCCGCAGCCTGCCGGATTTTGTTGACCATATCATCGTCGTTGATGACGCCAGCAAGGATGACACTTATGAAGCCGCAAAGGCTATCGCAGATCAACGCTTGATGGTTTTGCAATCGTCAGAGAATCAAGGCGTCGGCGGCGCGACCATCACCGGCTATCGCAAAGCGGTTGAGCTTCAATGCGCCATCATCGTTAAGATGGACGGCGATGGACAGATGCCACCTGAGTATCTGCCTATCTTACTCGATCCGCTAATCGAACAGAATTACGATTACGCCAAAGGCAATCGCTTCCTGTTTGCCGAGTCTTTGACCTTTATGCCGAAACACAGGCTTTTAGGTAATGTGGCGCTCACGTTTTTAACCAAACTGGCTTCCGGTTACTGGCAGGTATTCGACCCGCAAAACGGCTATACGGCGATTAAAGCGGAAGCCCTGCGAACGATAAACCTTGATGCGGTTCATCAACGCTTCTTCTTTGAAAATGATATGTTGGTTCACCTGAACTTTTTCAGGAAACGGGTCATCGACGTTGCCATCCCGGCGCACTATGGCGAAGAGGTATCCGACCTCAACCCATTCAAGATAGGTTTGACGTTTCCCTTTCTGTTAATCAGGCGGTTTTTCTATCGGGTGTATCAAAAATATGTTTTAAGAGATTTTTCGCCGATTGCGCTCTTTTTATTCCTGGGGCTGTTGCTATTTGCCTGGGGCACGGTTTTCGGATTGTATTTGTGGGTTGAAACCATGCTAACCAATCGTTTGACGCCTACCGGAACGATTATGTTGGCGTTGTTGCCATTGATTCTCGGTTTCCAACTGCTTTTGCAAGCCATCGTTCTGGATATCAATGAAACCCCCAAATAAAGCGGGATTTCGCTTGCTTTACGATGAGCTATTTTTTGATTGTCGGGGCGCTTTTTTCAACAACCTCAAATCGGCAAAAGGATGATGCCAATTTGATCGGCTGTTAGAGATTCGTTTAAGTGGCATCGAAAACCAATTGATGAAACCATCAATTGGTTTACGGAAAAAGACGGTTCGCTAAACCAAATTGAATTTCCCCTGGGAAGCCACCTTTGATAAGTGGCACAGTGATTTTCCATAAAGACCGTTGACGATAAAACCGGTTCGCGAGGCTTATGCAGATCATCCGGAACCTTTGCTGAGGTTAAATGCGTGCGGGTCTTTATTAAATCTCAAATTAATCTTTAGTGAATATGGACAGGCAATTTTTTTTTAAAGCGGTAATGTCTCTCAACGCGCGAACCAGGGCATTATTAGGCTTGTGGGCATTTTTTCTGCTCCTCGTTTTGTGGGGAATTCACGGGTCATCAACCGGGGTGACCGCCGATTGGTGGGCACCGGAAACCCCTTACAATGGCTATCTCCTCTGGCATCCGCAACCCTCAACCATTACAGATGGCGAATCCGATTCCAAACGCGATTGGTTGATGGCGCGGGCGCGTTGGATTCGTTGGGATGAATTGGTCATTGCCACACCGCTGGCGCTCAGTCAGTTATCTCACAAGCCAAAATTTCCGGTTATCAATACCAACATCGGCAACGGGCAGAATATGCTGCTCAGTCAACACGCGCCGGTTTTGCATATTGCGACGCTTGCGAGACCGGCGACCTGGGGATATTTCATCTTTGGCGCGCAACGCGGACTCGCCTGGTACTGGTGGTTTCAAATCTTTGCCTGCTACACGGCGCTTTACCTGCTATTTGAAATTCTCTTGCAGGGGAATAAAAAACTGGCGGCTTTCGGAGCCTTCTGGTTTTGCGCTTCGGCTTATGTGGTCTGCTGGTCTTTATGGCCTGCGCATCTGACGTTTTTTATCGCCCTGGCATGTTTAACCGCCTATCATCTGTTTCGTACAGAGAAACGTTCGACCCTCATCACCTGCGCCCTGCTTCTGGGTCTCAGCTTTGCCGGATTCGTGATGATTTTATATCCCCCCTGGCAGGTGTCTCTGGGTTATCTGTTTCTCTTTGTTTTTGCCGGACTGTTTATCCGCGACCGGCTTGACCTTTCCTTTAAATCGAATTACAAACCCCGGCTTTTTGCTTTACTGGGAGCTACTGCTGTAGCCGGTTTAATCATCGGGGCTTTTCTTTATACCTGTTTGCCGGATATGAAAGTGATGTCGGCAACGGTTTATCCGGGGCGGCGTGTCTCTTTGGGAGGCGACTATACTTTTGCCCTGCTGTTTAAAGGCTTGTACAATCTGATAACCATTTACGGTGCGCCGCAGGCGCTCTTAAATCAGACCGAGTCATCTTCTTTTTATTATCTTTTTCCGGTTGTTTTTTTGGGCTTGGCGCTCTCCAGGCGATTACGCAAAGGTGTGGGCATTATCGGTTGGTTGATGGTCGGGTTTCTGCTCACGATGCTCTTTTTCCTGTTTATCGGTTTACCGGAAATCATCGCCAGGTTGACTTTTTTGAGTTACGTGCCGCCTTACCGCGCCGACATCGTCATCGGACTGGCGTCAATCTTTTTATGTATGCAGGTGCTGGCGTTTACTGCCAGAGCGCGGCTTGCCGAGTTCAGTCCGTGGGAAAAACTGATGCCCTGGGTCGTAAGCCTAATGGTTATCCTGTTGTTTATCGCCCACGGATATTCGTTAAATAAGCTCACCGAAAATTTTCTGCCGGTTGCGGCTATTGGTTTGGTTTCATTCATCGCAGGGGTTTTGTCATATTGTTTATTAAATGGCAGACAACTGATTTTTTGCGCCGTACTCGGTGTGATTTTAATCGCCACGACCTCACGATTCAATCCGCTGGCAACCAACCTGAACCACCTCTATCACTCCGAACTTGCCGAACAAATCGTGCGCCTCAACCAGCAATCCAGCGACCGTCCTCTGTGGTTATGTTATGGCGGCGTTCATCCGGGCATCCTGGTGACGCTTCTTGGCGGTCGCTCGCTCTCGGGCGAACACTGGCCCCCACAGTTGGCTTTATGGCGCAAGTTCGACCCCTCGGGTATTTATCAACCGCAATACAATCGCTTTGCCCTGGTGCAACTTGAATATGGCGAACCCAATCAGGGAACCCGATTCAACAGTACGCAAGATGATGCGGTTGTGGTTAAGCTGTCGCCGCATCTGCCGATTTTGAAAACCCTGGGGGCGCGTTATGTTCTGGCGATGGGCGAGGTTCAAACTCGCGCAAGATTTGATCATCTCAATCTGTTATATGAATCCCCTTCCGGGAGATTTTCGATTTATGAGATTCCGCCTTAAAAAAGCGACTTCCTGGAAAAGCTACTAATCATTTACCACCAGACAATGGCTAAAATAAATTTTCTGAGCAGGTAAAAAATGGGAGTAAAGATAAGCTTCGCAAGTCTCGCGACAATTCCGCTGGAGGCTTGTCCAAAATCCAACTGATCGGTCATCGCCTTTAAGAGTTCGCGATCCGTAACCGCTCTTAGCGACTGGGTCGTCGCGCGTTTGCCCAGGATTGTTGACCAGTTTCTGATGACCCAACCGTAGGCATTCAGTTTGTTCATCAAATGCTGACGGTCATGAATGAACACAAAACTCCAGGTAATCATTTCGGCAAGAAGATACACAGGCAAAAGCAAGATTAAGGTGCGCCACTTGAAAATTTTCAGTAGCATCAAGTAACGATTGCGCTCCTGCCAGAAAACTTTCAAGGGCGTGACTCGCAGTTCGTAGTCGTGAAAAATCGTGCAATCGGGTGTGTAATAGGTTTGCCAACCGGTCAATCTTGCCCTTAGCGATAAATCAATATCTTCCATATAAAGAAACATATCTTCATCGAACCCGCCGAGCCGCTCAAATAATTCGCGTCGGATGGCGAAAGCCGCGCCTGAGATGGCTCCGACTTCTCCGAAACCGTCATACCTTTGACGCGGCAACCCTAAACCTCTGCACAAACTCAAACCGGTCAGATGCACAGCGGTTCCGCAGGCATTGATGGTATCGGGGCGGTCGCTTAATAAAATTTTCGGCGTGATAATTCCCACTTCACTTTTTTCCTCAAATGGACGAATCAGGTTTTCCAGCCAATTGTTTTCGACAAGGGTATCGGGATTGAGAAATACCAGATACTTTCCGCGAGCCTGGCGAACGCCGAGGTTGCAACCGGTTGCAAATCCCAGGTTGGTTTCAGAGCGAATGAGAGCAACCGCAGGGTATGCGCTTTCAACCATCTCGGCATTGCTTTCCCAAGACGCATTATCGACAACGATTACTTCCGTATCGTTTGTAAGATTTTTAACAATTGAATCCAAACAGCGAGCGAGTTTTTCCCTGGCATTAAAACTGACGATGATAATGCTGCTGCGGCAAGGTTGATGGGGTTCTGAGCAGTTTGGAATGGGTAATGGTCGGTGCGGCATCTCGTGCATGGTTCGTGGCATGTTTTAATTGAATGTACGGCAGGTTGTCCAACGCCAATCGGATTGCCCTCAACAAACCGGCGATAAACTCGCTGCCATACATTCATATGCTTACAAATTTACTCAACCCGCCGACCCCCAATTTAAAACCTGTCGGGCAGCATCCAAAAAGAAAATGCGTTCGCCGCGCAAGAACGAGTGGGCTTCAAGGTAGGGCGTGAAATCAACGAACAATTGGCTGACAACCGCAGCATAGACGCCAAACCAGATGATGAAAAATACCGGTGACACGCGGGCTTTGGCGTTTGCGGTTGGCAAAGGCTGCGACGAAATTTCAGGCAGTTCTAAAATCTCATACTGTAGATTGGAAGCGGGAATCCGACGATATTGTTTTGTACCAGCCAGCGCGCGACCGAGTATCGAGCCACCGATGGAAAAGCCCAGAAAAATCGCTATTACATGTAGCGCGATGAGAAACCCGCCCGATGATACGCTTGCCGTAAAAAAACCGGTGACCGGCGCAAGCGCCGCCCAGATGACCGATACGATCAAGGCAAACCCGGCGATGGAACGCGCCGCTTCTTTGAATGAAAAGCGCGAACCGGCGAGGGTTGAAAAAACATAAAACGACGGCAAGCAAATCGCACCCGATGCAAATAAGATAAGACTCAATTTCGCGCCGTTATACATCGCTGTGCGAAAGCCCGCGCCAAGCCCCATACCCATGCCGTAAAACGCCGCCAGCGGCAACGCCACAATCAACGCATCCCAGATGGGCACACCACCATCGGCGCGAAGTCCTGCGCTTGCGCTATCCGAGCGGCGCAACAATTGCCCGATGACCGTTGCAGCCTTTTGAAAATATAACTCAATCCATAATGTGTGACGCATGTCTATTCCTCCCCAGGAAAAAAGCTTGAACGCCAAACGATGAACGATGAAGGAGGGTCAAAATTTTTTTATTCATCGTTCATCGTTCAAGCTCGGTGATTAAAAAAGTGAATGTTTGATGAGCAGATAAACCGAAACATAAAAATTGCTATCAACGCCGATGCGTTCGCCGTATGGGCGCAAGTATTCAACGGTCGCGCCGGGGTTGCCTAAAAACGGGCGCAATAACCAGGTCAGTTGCGCGCCGACGAATGAATAAATAAATAACCACAGACAAATGATACGCAGTTGGTGGCTGCGACTTAGGACAACTCTCGCTAATCGTTTACGCAAAGCCGCCACGCCGACGAACCCTGCAATAGCAAAACTAAAAACCTGCAAGAGCACCACCGCGCGATAAACACTCACGCCACGCGACGGGAGCGTCAGCGCAAAGTAGGTAGTCACCGGTGACAGCGCGCCAAGCACCACCGCTGTGCGGGCGATGGATGAAAGCGTAAGACTGGCAGTCTCGGTTAAACTTAGCGAACAACCGAGCAATCGCCCGAGTAGCGCCATCGACGGCAAACCGATGAGCAAAGTGCCAATCAGCAACAACGGCACTTTGCTTGCGACATAAACGGTGTGAATACCGCCCGTCCACGCGCCCACGGAAACACCGGCGAAAGCGCCGAATAGAATGATTGATGCGAGGTCGAGTCGCCAATCGTCCGGGTAAGTTTCGACCTGCGATTCAATCGTGTGAGCGACGTGAACGGACAGATGTCGAGCTAGTCGAAAAACAATGAATGCGCTTTGCATTTTGGTTTAACCGCGCCTGATGTTTGGTTTTGAACGTACAGATTCCAAAACAGTTTCAATC
The DNA here is from genome assembly GCA_040754075.1 of Acidobacteriota bacterium. NCBI lineage: Bacteria > Pseudomonadati > Acidobacteriota > Acidobacteriota bacterium. The sequence continues at coordinate 363,509 of JBFMDH010000001.1, read as the reverse complement.
TTTTATTAAAAACCTAAAGCTCAAAGAAACCATTGAGCGTCAGTTTAAAACTGCCCCCTGAGTTTGAAGAAGGTTGTGGATGTCCAGCCTATCGAGAATTCGCTGTATTGATTAACGGTGTCCCATCACTCATTGGTTAATCGGTTAATCCTGTGATTTACTTTTTCAATTTCCTTTAAACATCGTCTTGCGGTGTCTGCCAGACGATTGCTCTTCTGCTCGGATATTCGTTCAAGCGAAATCATCACTTCAGATAAGGTTTCAGGAGGCATACCGCTCCCATCTTCTGCGCCTGCCAACCAGGCAAGTTCGCGTTGTTCTTTTGGCTTTCGTGTCTGCAATGCAAGGAGAAACTTTTCAGGTTGATGTTGGAGAATGTCTGCATAAAAACTGCCTAACATTTCCGCCAGGTCGCCATCACTGACCAACCCCATATCAAGCAAAGGATTAAGCAACGAGTCATCGCCTTTTTCAAATAATCGGATTCCATAATCTGTCGCCATTTCACATTGGATTGAACCTATTCGATTGATTCCTTCACGGCTACAGGATTGTAATAAACTTACTATCTTTTTCTGGTTGGTTAAATAATCGTGTTTTAAACTTGCAAGCAGATACGCCACACTGAGCGCTCGCACACCTTGCGTCTGTGGTTCTAATTTTGTCAGTTCAATTATTATTTCATCGCGGTTAAACCGGTCTATCTCTTCGTCTATCGCAAAATCATCTGGAATTAAAGTCTGAATGATTTCAGAAGTTTCATGATTGCTGGCTTCTTGCCTAGTTATCTGAGTCGTTTCGGCGCCGTTATTCAAATTCCCTTTCCGGCTGTTTCGTGACGGCACCGCTTTTGAACAATTTATAATCAGAATTGAGAATGCCGTTACCAAGACAATGGCAAGATAATATCCAACGCTTTTTACTGGTGTCACGTTTATTTCTCCCTTGTTTGTCGGCGGCTATGGATGAGCAATTTTTCGGAAAGGATGCTCAAGTTATTTTTCTTATCGCAGGCTCACAGAAATCTCATCCATCTCTTACAATTTTGTGTTGTGTACGCCATTTTGATATAAACCACACGAACATTTTCAGGTGGTAAGTATGAAATTAAACGGCATTCATCTTGCGCGAACTTTGCTCCTGGCTTTTGCCGTCATTATTTCTTTAATCGATTCTCAGCAAGCGCAGACCAAACGACCGGCGATTAAAAATCCGCCGGATATCAATAACTATTTGAAAAACAGTGTACGCGCGGATGTTGGCGGCGAAGGGTTATGGTTGCCGCAACTCGACAGCAAACTGACGCGCTGGCTCGACGCTGAACCCGGATTCGTCGGACAGGTCTACTACGTTCACGCCACCGATTTCAAAGGCTTGTTCAAATATGAATTCACCAGTAACGGCAAACCGCTCACGGCAAAACCCATCAAGAACACCTGGACACCGGCTTACGTAAAAACTCGTTATCAATTGAACGATGCGAGCGGCGCAATCACATTTGAAATCGAAGAGACCAAATTTATCAACGATAACGAAGAGGTTTTCAGTAATTTAATGGTTTTTAATTCATCCCCTTCACTCAGTCACACGCTCAGCATTCGGGTGATAGATTTGCTCAGGGCGGGAACATCCGACCAACCCAAACCTGATGTTTCGCGGGCATCGAACACAGTTCAAGGGCATATCCGATTCAAACCGACCACCTATTACTTTACAGATTTGCAAATCGAAAAATTTTACTTAATGAACGGCAGCGGCTTTGGCAGCACCTTGAATGCTGACTTGACGCAGCCAATAACGATTAACCCTAAATCAACCAAACAATTTTCCGTGCGAATGATCTTCGGAAACTCTCAGAAAGAATGCGCCGATAAACTTGCATCAGCGATTAAGCGGAATGCGTTTGATGCACGAATCGCAGAATTCAATCAATGGTTCGCTGATAGCGTGCCGGAGTTTAATTGTTCCGATGAAGCGATAAAGAAGATGTATTACTATCGCTGGTATCTGGTAAAAAAATGTTCAATCAACACGCGCAAATTCGTCTCCAATCATCCGTATCGCGACCGCGTCATCTACGAAGGCGTCGCCGGTCGGTGGTTTACCAAAGTCATCGGCTTGCCCCTGCCTTTGCAAATCATGGAAGCGCGTTGGCTCAATGACAAATCGCTTGCAAACGGACAGGCTCGCGTCGCCATTACCAAAGACGATTTTTTTGATTACCTCAACTGGACGCCGTTTGCCATCTGGCAACTGCATCTGGTCGCGCCGAACCCGGAGTTAATCAAAGAAGCTTTGCCGGTGATGAAAAGGTTTGTCGCTTCGGAAGAAGCCAAAGATGAAGACCAGGATTTTTTACCGACTACCTGGGGCACCTGGATTACCGGAATGGAATATCAACCGAGTTTTCATTATTTCACCGTGCCGCGCTGGGATCATACGAAAGGCGATGAATTCGTAACCGATAATCACCTCACCAAAGACCCGACGATTTACAAAAAATACCTGTCCGTAGAGCGCGTTGATGAAGCGACCTATTACTTTTTAAATAACCTGGCAATTGCCAAAGCCTCGGCAATATCTGGCGATTCGCCAACCGCAACCGACTACCTGAAGCGCGCGGAAAATATTCGCCGTGCCGTCAAAGACAAACTCTGGGACGAGCGCACCCAATTCTTTTACGATATTCATCCGACCACCGATGAAAAAGCCCTGGAAGCCAAACAGGCTGATGGTTTCTTCCCTTTTCTATTCGGTCTGCTCGCAACCAAAGATGAAGCAGCGGTTTTCAATCACTTGCTAGACCCGAAAGCATTCTGGACGGCTTTTCCTGTGCCATCGGCTTCGCAGGATTCACCGGCATTCGATGCCGCGGGACGGTGGAAAGTGGGACCGCACGCTTCGCCTGACAAACCTTACAGCTACGTTGACAGTTGGAACGGGCCGACCTGGGTTTTCAGTAACGCGCTGGTCTTGGACGCGCTCGCCAACGGCGCGCGAATGACCAATGATGAGCGTTTGCGTACAGCCTGGCTGGAATTATTAAACCGTCATACGAAGATGCAATTTCGCAATAATGATTTGTCTGTCCCTTGTGTCGTCGAACATTACAATTCGCACACCGGCGAACCGATTCGCTGGCTTGCGGATTATTTTCATTCCTCCTATAACGATTTGCTCATGCGTTTTCTAATCGGCATCACTCCGCGTGAAGATGGGTTGATTGAAATCGCGCCGCTTGCGCGTGCGCCGCTACGGTTTTCGATTAAAGATGTGCGCTATCGCGGTCATAAAATTTCGGTGAACTTCGGTCGCAGCATTTCCATTGCAGTTGACAGCAAAACGATTTTTCATCGCCCGTTCATCAGGCGAATTATTTACAATCCTAAGACCGGAAAGTTTGTTTCCTGACGCGAATCCGCGAACCCGCGTCCAAACAATCTGGATAATTTTTTAGAACAAGCATTCTCCTACATTTCCGCAACAACCTGACATCATTCGTGTTCGCAGCCTTGAAATGAATCGCCAAAAAATCAGTGAACATTCAAATGACCTCGTGTTAAAATGCGCCCATGAGCGCAATACTTGAAACGATAAAACCGGAGACGGCTGAACGTTTGGCGGCTCAGGCAAACGCGCTTGGCATTTCCATAGATGAGTATTTGAACCGTCTTCTTCGAGATAAAATTCCGCCATCAGAAACTCAGCAGTTAAGTTCTTCTGAAAAAGCCAGCCTCTGGCGCGAGTGGGTAGAGAGCCATTCAGTCATTGGCGCGATAGCCGATGATACCCGCGAGAGCATTTATCAAGAACGCGAAAATAACCAATTATGAGCTACGCTTTAGATACCAACGTGCTGGCGCGTAGCATAGAAGCAAGCCACCCCATGCACGGCATCGCCAAACAGTCAGTGGGAACGCTTCTCAGCAGAGGTGAAGAAATTTTTGTTCTCGCTCAGAATTTATACGAATTCTGGGCGATTGCTACTCGTCCGCAAAAGGCGAACGGTTTAGGTTTGACTGCCGACGAAGCACGCTTGCACCTGGAGAAATTCACCACCGTCTTTTTCTTAAAACCCGATGTTCCTGCCATCTATAACGAATGGAAACTTCTGGTCTCGCAACACCAGGTCTTGGGCAAACCCTCGCCTGATGCGCGTATCGCTGCGGCGATGAAAGTTCACACCATCAGTCACCTGCTCACCTTCAACACGGATGATTTTAAACGCTTCACAGAGATAACATCAGTAAACCCTGCTGATATTAAATAAAACCACAACAATATGTGGCTGTGTTTCTTGTACAAAAATTTTATGCTAGATTTCTCCTGTTATTTTGATTGGGTGACAGCCCCAAATCAGTCATATTATTTTTGGCATATTCTTGAAATCAGGAATTTAGCAATTCGTCTATGATGTGGTTAGGAGTGAGGAAGAAACGTATTACCCCTTTAAGTTACATTTATAATAAATGAGTCAAATAGCGCATCTAATTCGTTACCCAGGTGGCAAGCGGCGGTTATTGAGTTTTCTCATTCCACATATTCCAACTGCTGAGCAAATAACTGGTAAATATGTGGAGCCGTTTGTTGGAGGCGGAGCGTTATTTTTTTATTTAAACCCTTCGCAGGCTCTTCTTTCTGACATCAACTCCGATTTAATAGACATTTATTGTGGCGTTCGTTATGCACCGCACATTGTTTGGAAACTGTACCATTCGTTTGGCAATAATAAAAATAGTTATCACAAAATCCGTGATAAAAGTGAGGCTAGTTCTCTTCCAGAACGTGCTGCGCGAATGCTTTACTTAAATCGCACTTGTTTCAAAGGAATGTGGCGGCACAATACAAATGGGGAATTCAATGTTGGGTACGGCGGACAGGATAGGCGTTGGGTTATCACAGAAGAAACGTTACTTCTGACTTCAAAAGCATTGAAGGGTATACAATTGAAATGTGCAGATTTTGAAACAGTCATTGATAATTGCGAAACAGGAGATTTTCTATTTCTCGACCCTCCATATCGCCCAGGTGATAAAGAGCAAATTCATGCACATTATGTGGGACAGCAGTTTAGTTTTGCTGACCATCAGCGATTGGCAAGCACTTTAATACGAGCAAAGAAACGGGGTCTTCATTGGGCATTAACAACTTCCAGCCATCCTGAAATTACAAATTTATTCAAAGGTTATAAAATCCATTCTATTCCAAAAGGCACAGGGCGAAGACCCGGAATTCTGTCAAATAATTCAGGTGAGGTTCTCATTACAAGTTATAAAAACAGAGGAGGATTAAACTGATGCAAACTTTTTTCAATCAAGCCGCCCAACAAACACATCCCCTACGCATACTCAAAGAGTTTTTAGAGCGTGAAACCGCTAATGAAATAGCGAAAAAATATTCTGAACTTCGCTTTGTCGGTTATGTTCTTGATATTGGTTACGACACAATAACAATTATCACCTCAGATCCTTTCAAAATCGCCGTCGGTGGCGTTCCGCGCAATTCGCTACTGATTATGACTCCAGCACTTAAAGATTCCATCGAAACACCTCATTTTACCTTGCTGCGCGTTCTTGATTCTGCACCGACGCCTCTTTCAAAAGAAACGCAGCAAACTTATTTTGAACTCCAGAAGAAATCGATGCCTGAGCTAGACCGATTCACTCAAGCGGAGTTGCAATGGGGCGCATTAACAACAGGGGTTTTAGGAATGTTCTACCCCCACCCTCACCAAGACGATACAGTTGAGTTTTCTGGTGATGTGAATAACTTCGTCAGTGCACATAAGTACAAGGTTTATGCGCCCGATGATAATTTATTGAATCTTGTTATTAACAGTTTGGTTGCAACCGAAAACCAATTCCCAATCGGAAACTTGCGTTTGACCGAATGTCGTTTGCCATTGCCGAATAAAGCACAACCGAAAGTTGACGTTTGCGTTTCGACAACGGACTTTCTCGGAGCAAGGACAGCAATGTTTGGCAAAACACGGCTCGGGAAAAGCAATGTTGTCAAATTGCTTGCACAAAGTTTGCTTGAAACTTACCAGAAACGGAAAAATGAAAAACAAACAACCGTCGGGCAATTGATTTTTGACATCAATGGTGAATATGCTAACGACAATCCGCAAAACACATCTTTGCCAACAGTTTACCCAGACAGATGTGAAGTTTATGCTTTGACTAAAAAAGAAAAACGCGAATCAAAGCCATTAAAATTGAATTTTTACGAGCAGCCCGATAGTTCACAAGGCATTATTTATAGTTTTCTGGCGCAAGATAACAGGCTTTCCGGTTACGTTGCTAGTTATGCAAGTGTCGAACTTCCCGCTTTAGATGAAGTTTATAAAATGCCGCCCGGCGGCGAACGAAATAGAGCAGTGAGAAAAATTCAAATGTTTTGGGCAATTTTGTTCAAAGCAGGCTTTCAAGCTAACGAAACACGACTACAAAATTCTGCTCCCACTGGAATAAGACCAATCGGATTCAATCCAAATTTTAATCAAAACCTACGAATGGCTGTATACCGCGCTCAAGACGCTTCCGCGCTTCCCGCCCAACCGCAAAACCTTAGCTCGCTACAACAAGAACTTGAAAATATCAATCGGTTTCGCCGTGACAATCCTAACCACGCCGCCTTAATTTCTACTGGCAGTGGCGGCTCAATTTTTGATACCGACGATATTCATTTGTTGGAGTTTCTAGAGCCGCAAACCGGACGGAGCGGAACATCTTTGATCTCTCCTTATAGAAGATATCACGACCCAAACGCTGACAATTTCGTGCGAGGTGTTTTGCAAACTTTAGACGAAGGCCAAACAGTCATTTTGGATTTAGGAAATGCACATCCGACACTCAGAGATTACTTTTCAGATATGCTTTCTAACGCAGTTTTTGAGCATCAAGTTGAGAAATTCAGTAATGATCGTTTAGGAAATCATTTCATTCAAATTTATTTTGAAGAGGCGCATAATCTTTTCCCGCGCCACGAAGACCCAACGAAAATTTACAATCGCTTCGCGAAGGAAGGCGCAAAGTATCAAATCGGTATGGTTTATTCAACACAGTCGCCGACAACAGTAAATGGGGACTTATTGGCGCAAACGGAAAACTTTTTTATTGCTCATTTGTCATCGCAAGATGAAGTGAATGCACTAGCCAAGATGAATGTAGCTTATGAGAGTTTGAAGGATGATATTCTTCGCGCCAAAACCCCCGGCTATATTAGGATGTTGACGCGCTCACATCGTTTTGTGGTTCCTGTGCAAGCTTTTAAGTTTGAGCCAAAAGTACAAGATGGGAAGTAACCTATGCCTTATCAAGCTGGAAAAAACTTACCTAGTGAGAAAGCTAGTAAACTTGGGCATCTCGAAGTTTTGAAAAGTTCCCTTGTTCAAAAATTAGTGGCTAGTTTTGAACAACCATCAAAGGGTGAAGAAACTGATACTGTTTACTGGGAATCGTTTCCGTCGGCAAAACTGCCGCTTGATATAATTTTTAGTGTTGACGGCTCTTGGCAACCTATTCAAGACGAAACACCCCCATATAAAGCCTTAGCTTTTATCAAAACCGCACTTCTGCGACTCGACCAAATAGCATTGAACAAAATTGACAGAGAGTCGCCACACCCTTTTGAACTGCGTGATTTAATGGCAGATTCTGCATTATACCATGCTACAGTGTTTCCACTTCGCCACATTAAAGTGCCAGGCGTTTCAGTTTCTCAAGCTGTTCGTCAAATCATTTATGAATCCCTCAAAGACGATTCGCTCAACGGCGAGCCGATTGAAACGCTAAAATGGTTGGCATACGAAAAATGGTCAGGCAAAACAAAATCATTACCGCCGTTTCAATGCCCGCATTGCGAAAGCAACGACGCAACTCTGCCTTATGATGCAGAAAAAGGAAATTGTCCGACGTGTGGCAAAGAAATATTCATTTCAGATATGCTTGGTTTTCACCTTGAAATGGCAGAAGAAGCGGCTCGTGAAACCGTTGCGTCAGCCTATATGAACATCCACGAATTACTGCTCCTTTTCACAGGGGTACGACATTTTTGGGAAACCAATCGCCAAATATTACGGCGGTGTTTATTTTTGAAAGATGGCCCCTTACAACTTCGCGCTCACTACTCAAAATTAGTTGCGCCGATTCGTCGTTTTTTCCTATTTGCGCTTGAGCAAAACGTTCCTATTTACCTCATAGGTCAAGAAAAAACGGGAACATTTGTTGATTACTTAAATCTAATTGGAAGAAATGCGCCTGCCAATCATATATTCATTCCGAACCACGAATATATCTGTGAGGAAATTCAACACCGTTCCTCAAACACTGCCTATTTATATGGTCAAGATACAAATTACGGAGCAAAAGCCTTTGTTACAATCGGTGAACGTTATCGCTTTGTACTTACAATTCCAGTTAGTTGCGAAATGAAAAACTTTATTTCAAACCCAAGGTTAGATAATGTTATAGGGTTGAGTCGTATTTTGCAGACCTTACCCAATATATTAAGCAGTAAGCATGAAAATGGATTGCTTCCAATAGAGTTGGCAAATGCTGTTGCATCTTTGTCAACCTATCCATCCGCTCAAGTTTTAAAACTTTTTGCTGAATCCTCAATCCCTAATAATTCTCCGAAACGATAAGCCGTACTCCTCAAGATCAATTTTCTCAAAAAAAAGATTTGACGCAGCCGCAACTAAAGTGCATACTTATTCATCTTTTTGAATGTTTATGCAAAAAATATGCAAACTTTTGCATAAACCGAAATGACTTATGAAAAGAGAGCGGCAGAAAAAGATACTTGAAATTATCAAAGCGCACGCCGTCGGCACCCAGGAAGAACTGGTTAAACGCCTGTCGGCGCGCGGCATTGATGCGACCCAATCAAGCGTCTCGCGCGATATTGTCGAACTGCGCCTCACCAAACTCGGCGGGCGTTATGTCGCCCCGCAACTGAACGGCGCGGGCGTTACCCTGCCGAGAATTGAGTTGAATACGGCAGGCGATCATCTCATCGTGCTGAAAACTGAAGTGGGACAGGCGCAACCTGTGGCTTTGAAAATTGATTACGCGAATCTCAAAACCATCGTCGGGACGCTGGCGGGCGATGACACGGTGTTTATTGCGGTGAAAGATTTGGCAAATCAAAAAGCGGCAATTCAGGCGATACGGAAACTTTTTGGGCTGTCAAAGCCTCGCCTCAGCCGTTGAAATTTTTATTCATTGAATGCGATTCATATGCGGGCGGCTCGACGCCGCCTCTAAACATTTTTGGAGGAATGATAAATGTCTGATGAAAAAATAGAGAAAGTCGTGCTGGCGTATTCCGGCGGACTCGACACTTCGGTGATTTTGCGCTGGCTCAAAGAGACCTATGGTTGCGAAGTCGTCTGCTACGCCGCAGATATCGGGCAAGCCGAAGAACTCACGGGGCTTGATGAAAAAGCCAAAGCCACGGGCGCATCGAAACTTTATGTCGAAGATTTAACCGAAGAGTTCGTGCGCGATTTCGTCTTCACGGCGATTCAAGCCAACGCCGTGTACGAAGGCGTCTATTTGATGGGCACCTCGCTTGCCCGCCCGCTGATTGCCAAACGCCATATCGAAATCGCTCGAAAAGAAAGAGCGCAGGCAGTCGCCCACGGCGCAACCGGCAAAGGCAATGATCAGGTGCGCTTTGAACTCACCTATTACGCTTTGGAGCCGCAAATCAAAGTCATTGCCCCGTGGCGCGAGTGGGAATTCAAATCGCGTTCAGACCTGATTGCTTATGCCGAAAAGTACAACATTCCGGTTACCGCCACCAAAGATAAACCCTATTCGATGGATCGCAATTTAATGCACATCAGTTATGAAGGCGGCATTCTCGAAGACCCCTGGGCGGAACCTCCGAAAGAAATTTTCATCTTGACGAAAGCGCCCGAAGACGCGCCGGACAAAGCCGAGTATGTCGAGGTCGGATTTGAAGCGGGCGTACCCGTGACCGTCAACCATGAACCGCTGTCGCCCGCCGCTTTGCTTGACCGTCTGAATAAAATCGGCGGCGAACATGGCGTCGGTCGGGTTGACCTTGTCGAAAATCGTTTCGTCGGCATGAAATCTCGCGGCGTGTATGAAACGCCGGGCGCGACGATTTTGCACGCCGCGCATCGCGCCGTCGAATCGCTCGCCTTAGACCGCGAAGTGATGCACCTCAAAGATTCGCTCGCGCCGCGCATCGCCGAAATGATCTATTACGGCTTCTGGTACACGCCGGAGTTTGAAGCGATTCGCGCGCTTTTGGATGAGACGCAAAAGAATGTCACAGGCACAGCGCGTCTGAAACTTTACAAAGGCAATTGCACGGTGGTCGGTCGCCAATCGCCCTACTCGCTCTACTCGGAAGCTTTCGCCACCTTTGAACGCGATACGGTTTACAACCAGCGCGATGCCGAAGGCTTTATCAAGTTGAATGCTTTGAGATTGAGACTGAGAAAACTCGCAGCCGAACAAAAATAACGATGAACGATGAACGATGAACTTTTGAAATGAATCCGAACTCATCGTTCATCGTTTCTTCAAGGAGAGAAGACCATGTTACAAGCCAAAGAAAAACTGACCTCTACGATGGATGAAAGCGAAAATCAATATGCCACCGATTTACACCTGGTGCGTGTGGATAAAGTCGCGTCGGCTACGGTGAATCTGCACCTCTCGCACGATCTGGAAATCACCAAAGATTGCGAAGCCCACGCCGGCAACGTCGTCATCGTGCGCACGATTACCGACAACGCAACTTACAACACCCTTGAATTGGTTACAGGCAGAATGGCGAAAATCAATCCGGGCGACATCATCGCGGGCGTTTTAGGTTTCCGGCGCGCTTTGAAAGGTTTCATCGGCGATGTGCCCCAATCCATCAAAGCGGGCGACCGTTTGCACCTATTGAATCTCGGCGGACTCGTCGGCGAATGCAAAGGGCATCATCACAGTTTGAGCAACGCCATCGAAGTCGAAGTCATCGGCATGCCGGTGCGCGCCGGAAAAATTTTAAACATTTCGGAAAACGCGATTGCGCCGCTGCCGACTGCTAAAATCACTACACCAATCGTTATGGTCGCGGGAACCTGTATGAATTCCGGCAAAACTTATGCGGCAACCGAAATCATCAAGCATCTGGCGCGCGCAGGAATGCGGGTTGCCGCAGCGAAGCTTTCGGGCGTTGCCTGTTTGCGCGACACTTTGAATATGCACGACCACGGGGCGGTGAAAACTCTGAGTTTTCTCGATTGCGGGCTGCCTTCGACGGTAAATGTCGATAACCTCGCGCCCATCGCCAAAGGGGTGATAAACGAACTCTGCAAAGAGGAACCCGATTGCATCGTCATCGAAATGGGTGATGGCATTTTAGGCGGTTACGGCGTCGATACGATTTTCGCCGACGATGAATTAATGAAAGCGACTGCCGTATTGGTGTTTTGCGCCAGCGATTTCGTCGGCGCGTGGGGCGGGCGCGAACTGCTGGCAAGACGCGGCGTCAAGATTGATGTGGTATCCGGCGCAGTCACCGATTCGCAGATGGGCGCAGCGTATGTGCGAACCGAACTCGGACTCGAAGCTGCTAATGCTGTGCATACGGGCGAACGGCTGGCGCAGATTGTTCAAAACAAGGTCAATAATTGGAACCTCAGGATTTTATAAGATAACTACAGAGACACCCAGGCACTGAGATATTTAATAGAGAGAAGAAAAGAATCATTCAAACCGGGTTATATTTTTTATTTGCTCTGGGTCTCTGTGGTGAATAAATCTTCAGGAAGTTGACATGATAAAAATCGGCATTATCGGCGGCTCAGGTTACGGCGGAAGCGAATTGTTGCGCTTCCTGTTATTTCATCCGCAGGTCGAAATCAAACTGGTAACAGCGAATGAACACGCGGGCAAACGGGTTGATGCGGTGCATCCCAATTTAGCGAAGCTGACGGATTTAACTTTTGCTTCGACCCATGACACGCGCGATTTCGCAGACCTCGATTGTGTTTTCTTAGGATTGCCGCATGGTCAGGCGATGGACATCGTGCCGCAAATTCCTGCGAATGTAAAAATCGTTGATTTATCGGGGGATTTTCGCTTAACCGATGCGGACATTTTCAAAGAAGCCTACGGGCGCGAGCATTCGGCGATGGACGCGCAACGCCAGTTTGTTTACGGACTCACCGAGGTCAATCGCACACAAATCAAACAGGCTTCGCGCATTGCCAATCCCGGTTGTTTTGCAACGGCGCTTGAGCTTGGATTGTATCCGTTCATCGCTTCGGGAATGGTGACCGGAAAAATCATCGCCGATATGAAGACCGGTTCATCCGGTTCGGGCGCAAAAGCTGCCGCCGGCACGCATCATCCGAAACGCGCCAACAGTTTTTACGCCTATAAAATTCTGGAGCATCAGCATCAACCCGAAGTTGAACAACTGCTCTCGTCGGTCAACAGCGACTGGTCGCAGGATGCAACGCTCATTATGCAGACGCATTCGCTGCCAACGGTGCGCGGCATCTTCGCTTCAATCTATTTCACCACGCGTGTAGCGATGACGCATGACGAAGTCGGCGGCATTCTGCGCGATTTTTACGGCAACGAATTTTTTATTCGTCTCGTCAGTGGCTCGCCCGATATTAATTGGGTCAAGGGCACTAACTTTACAGACATCGGATGGGCAGCAAGCGGCGATACGGTTGTCGTATTCGTGGCGCTCGATAATTTAGTCAAAGGCGCGGCGGGACAGGCGATTCAAAATATGAACTTGATGTTCGCCGTTGAAGAACGAACCAGTCTGGTCGTTGCCGGAACCAATCCTTAACAGTCAGTAGTCAGGAGTCCGTAGCAAGATTCAAACTACTGGCTACCGACTACTGGCTACCGACTATGGACAAATCTCTATGCAACCAAAATTAGAAAACATCATTGACGTTGAAGAAAAATATCAGGTCGCAACTTATAAAAAATTTCCGTTCGTTATCGAACGCGGCGAAGACGTGTGGGTGTACACCACGGAAGGTGAAAAATATTTAGACCTTTATGGTGGACACGCTGTTGTCTCAACGGGGCATTCACATCCGCGCATCGTGCAAGCCATCAGCGACCAGGCAGCGAAAATTATTTTTTATTCCAATCTGGTTTATAACGATACGCGGGCGCGCGCCGCGAAAAAATTTATCGAATGCGCGCCCGGGGTTTTCGCCAAAGTCTTTTTCGTAAATTCGGGAACCGAAGCCAACGAAAACGCCATCAAACTCGCCCGCAAAATCACCGGCAAATTGAAAGTCATTTCGTTTGACGGCAGTTTTCACGGGCGCACGCCGGGGTCGCTTGCGGCAACCGGGCTTCCGAAATATCGCGAAGGCGCGCGCCCGATGCTCGACGGTCACGTCTATGCCAAATTCGGCGACATTGGTTCGGTTGAAGCCTTGATGGATTCCGATACGGCGGCGATTCTGCTGGAGCCGATTCAATCGATGGGCGGCGCGCGCATGGGTGACGCGGCGTTTTATCAAGCCTTGCGCGAACTCTGCGACACGCACGGCGCGTTTCTCATTTACGACGAAGTGCAAACCGGCATGGGGCGCACCGGCGAATTTTTCTTTGCAGGTCATTTCGGTGTGCAACCCGATATGATTTCGACCGCAAAGGGTATTGCCAGTGGCATCCCGATGGGGGCAGTCTTGATGACTGAAACCATTGCCGCGCATATCAAGACCAGCGATTTAGGAACCACCTTTGGCGGCGGACCCATCGCCTCAGCCGCGCTTGAAGCGACCATTGATGTGATACGTGATGAACACCTTTTGGAAAATGTTCGCGTCAATTCTGCCTATTTATTGAATGAACTCCGCAATCTCGATTTCGTCGAAGAGGTTCGCGGGCTTGGTTATCTCATCGGTATCAAATTCACAAGCGATTCGGCAAAGCCCTATCAACAGGGCTTGCTTGAAAAGAAAATCATCACCGGGCTTGCCGACGATGCGAGCGTCCTCAGACTGTTGCCGCCGCTTACCTTAAAGCGCCAAGAGATAGACTTGTTTTTGCAGGCGCTTTCGACAATCATCATATAAGCAGGCACGAGAATTTCTTCCAAAGGAGCGCAAGTGATGAGCGAAGAAAAAAAATCTCGTCGCAAATATCAAAAAGAGACTCGCCTGATTCATGGTGATTTTTATTCGGTTCACTGGGATTACAAAGACCACATCATTCCGCCGATTTCCGCGTCTGCGGCATATCGTTTAGAGAGCGCGGAACGCGGCGCGGAAGGTTTTCAGCATTTCGCCAATCCCGAATTTAACCGCCACACCCATCCGCCGATTTATATCTATGACCGGCTGGACGAACCTTCGCGTTCGATGCTCGAAGACAAACTCGCGGCGATTGAAGAAGGCGAATGCGCCGTCTGTTTTTCAACCGGAATGGCGGCAATCAGCGCGGCGCTCGGTGTGTTGGTCAAAACCGGCGACACCATTCTGGCGCATCAAAATCTTTATGGCTGCACCTATTCGCTGCTGACGAACTGGATGCCGCGTTTCGGCGTCAAAGCGAAACTGGTTGATATGAAACAGGTCGATGCAGTCGAAAAACTTTTAACCGATGATGTGATGGTCATCTATTTTGAAACGCCTACCAATCCAACGCTTGAAATCATTGACATCGGGGCGATTCGCGCGGCAGTTGAGCGCGTAAATCGCCAGCGCGGCAAATCGCGTAAAGTTTTCATCGTCGTGGATAACACTTTTGCGACGCCGTTTTCGCAAAGACCGCTGACGCTTGGCGCGGATGTCGTCTGTCATTCGCTGACGAAAAACATCGGCGGATTTGGCACGGATATGGGTGGCGTGTGGATTGGTCCCGAACTGCTTGAACCGGATGTGTTGCTGTTTCGCAAAGATTTCGGCGCGTCGCTCAGCCCGCGTTCCGCCTGGCAACCGCTGGTGCATGGCTTGCCGACGCTTGCCATACGTTCACGTCAACAGATTGAATCGGCGATGCGGATTGCCCAGTTTCTCGAAGCCCATCCACTCATCGAGCGCGTCTATTATCCGGGACTCGAAAGCCATCCGCAGTATGAGCTTGCGCGTCGGCAGATGGTTGACATCAACGGTAATTTTTCGCCCGGCATCATGATTTATTTCGTCTTGAAAGGCGCAGCCGAAGCGGCGCGCGAAGCCGGACGCCAGATGATGGATTACCTCGCAGACAATGCCGTGACCATTACGCTTGCGGTTTCGCTTGGACAGGTTCGCACCCTGATTGAGCATCCGGCGTCGATGACTCATTCGGTGATTCCTGCAAAAGAACAGCAAAAGGCTGGCATAGACCCCGGCGGCATTCGCATCAGCGCGGGACTCGAACCGGTCGAAGACATCATCGGCGATTTGCAGGAAGCCCTGGAAACCATCAGCAATGTGAAAGCCACAGGGGTTCCGGTTTAAAAGGAGAGTAACAACTTACAAAACAGGATGAACATTAAAGGCAAAGATTTTTTAAACACAGGCGATTTCACCACCGCCGAACTCACCGCGCTGATTGACCTCGCGGCGAAAATGAAAGCCCGCGAATACAACGAGAAACCGCTTGCGGGACGCAGCGTTGCATTGATTTTTTTCAACCCTTCGCTGCGCACCCGCACCTCTATGGAGATTGCGATTTATGAACTCGGCGGCAATGCCACTGCATTGGATATTGGCAAAGGCACCTGGAATCTGGAGTACCGCGAAAACGTGGTGATGGATACAGACAAAGCCGAACACATCATCGAAGCGGCGCGCGTGCTGTCGCGTTATGTCACCGCCATAGGAGTTCGCGCCTTTCCAGAGATGCAGGAGTTTGCAGAAGATATGCAAGACCGTGTGGTGCGCGGTTTTGCTAAATACAGCGATGTGCCGGTGTTCAATTTAGAGTCGTCGCGCTTTCATCCGTTTCAATCGCTTACTGACATTATGACGATTCGTGAAAAACTCGGCTCCCTCAATCATCAGCGAGTCGTGTTGTCCTGGGCATGGCATCCACGGACACTCCCGATGGCGGTGCCCAATTCATTTGCGCTCATCGCCGCGCAATTCGGTCTGGATTTAACCATCGCCTGTCCGCCGGAATACGATTTGGGCGACGAGATTATGCAGCAAGTGCATAACGCCGCCAACGCCAACGGCGGAAACGTCGAGATTTCACGCGATTACCGCGAAGCCTCAGCGGGCGCAAAAATCATTTATGCGAAAAGCTGGGGCAGCAAAGATTTTTACGGCAACGCGGCGGGCGATATTGCCGCGCGTGAACAATACAAACACTGGCGCATAGATGAAGCGGTGATGCGCTCAACCGATGCGGGTTGGTTTATGCATTGTCTGCCGGTGCGCCGCAATGTCATTGTCACCGACGCCGTTTTAGACGGCGCGCAATCGGCGGCAATTGATGAAGCGGAAAATCGCCTGCATGTACAAAAGGCGGTGCTGGCATCAATTCTTTAATTGCGGATTGCGGATTGCGAAATGCGGATTGATTGAAGAAGTTATTTTACAGCGCGAACCGATGCGTTTGCGGTTCTGCAAAATCGCTGCCGTCTCGCAAGCCAGCCATTCGCCAACAGGCAATCGCTGAGTTACCAATCCGCAATCCGCAATTAAGCGAGGGCTGATGATAAACGAACGATTAGATTTGCTGCGCGAAGCGTTACCTTACATTCAACGTTTCAAGAATAAAAAATTCGTCGTCAAACTATCGGGCAAAATCACCGAAAATTTTGACCAACTCGCGGCGCTTGCCGAAGAGATTACGCTTTGCGAACAGGTCGGCATTCACGTCGCGGTGATTCACGGCGGCGGCAAACAACTCACCAACGTCGCCGAACGGTTAGGCATCGCGCAGACGATTATCAACGGGCGGCGCGTCACTGATGACGAGACTTTGGAAATCGCCAAGATGGTGTTCGCAGGACAAATCAACATGGATATTCTCGCGGCGCTCAGAAAGTCTGGAGCCGCAGCCGTCGGGCTTTCAGGGATTGATGGCGACATCATTCATGCGAAACGGCGCGAGATAAAAAAAATTCTCAACGAAGCGACCGGGCAAATCGAAACCGTTGATTTCGGGCACGTCGGCGACATTGTTGACATCAATGTGCGCTTGCTTGAATTGTTGTTGGATAACGATTACATCCCGGTGATTTCCTCGCTTGGCGCAGATGAACAAGGCAATGTTTACAATATCAATGCCGATACCATCGCTGCGGAAATCGCCGCAAAATTACAGGCGGAAAAATTGATTCTGATGACCGATGTTGACGGCATTCTGCGTGATAAAGGCGACCCGGCTTCGCGCATTTCACGCCTCACGGTTGATGAAGCCGAAGCCTTAGTGAAAAACAAAGTGGTGTCGGCAGGCATGCTTCCCAAAATTGCCGCAATCGCCAGCCTCATTCGTCGCGGCGTGCGCAGCGCCCACATTATCAACGGGTCGAAGCGCAATGCCTTGCTTTATGAAGTCTTCACCGATGAAGGCGCGGGCACGATGATTACAGAATAGGTGAAGCGAAGAGTAACGGACTAGTTATTTGCCTTCAGGAGAGGCTTTGGCTCTTCGCTTCACATCTGGTTAAAATAATCGCGCTTTCAGTTGAAGTATTCCGAGAGAGCTAATGCGATTTTTAATCTTTTATTCGAGCCGAATGCCCTGTAGATCATCCAAACGGCAAATCAACCCCCAGCCGCCGAAATAATCCGCAACCCCCAGAATGAGTTCATTGCGACCTTTTTTCAGGTTCAAATAGACCGCATCGTTTTCCACATCCATAATTCCTAAAAAACCCGGGTCGCGAAAACGAAAAGCGCTTTTGCCGGTAAACAGCGGTTGACCATTTAAAAACACCGTCGCTTCATCGCTGTACCCGAAAGACATTCTTTTGGTTTGCCCGCGGTCGGAATAAATCACTGCCCGCGCATACACCGCTCTACGACCTTCACGCTTTCCACTGCGTTCTTCGGGTTTAACGAAAAATCGCACGATTTCCGGCGCTCGACGATAGCGATTAATCACCAACATTCCGGGCGCTTCGACACTGGCTTTGTCCCATTTCAATTTGTTTAACTCAGCGGCGGCAGGCAGCGTTTCCGGGTTGATTTTCTCGACCTCAAAAGCCTCTGACAGTTCCCACCGTTTGATTATCGCTGCCGGTATCGGTTGCGGTTGGCGTTCAGGTCTGGCGCTCACCGGCTCAACCGTATAAGTGAAATTGGCGAAGTGCCCGCCGTTTGCGCCGCCCCAGAGTCCCACGGAACCCCGACTGTAGCCGCGTTTTAAATCTTCGATAACCAGCACAGGTTGCGGCGCATTATTTAAGTAAACCTTGCCGCCCAGCCCTGCGATTTCGATGCGCACGTGAACCCATCGTTGATTGGGAATATCGGTCGCGGTAGTGTAGCCTTTGCCGCTATAGAGTTGCCAAGGGGTTGAACCGTTGAGCGAAGGGGCGTATTGCACGGCATCATCAAGCCCGCTTTTGTGCGGACGAAAATAGACAATTTCATGCTCATCGACGCTTTCAAATCTGAACACGATACCCATAAACGAGCGGAGCGTCGGCGGCGCAATATCGACTTCAATCACGCCATTTTCAAATTCCACATCTTTCAAATAGGCGTAGCCAGCGGTGAGGTAAAGGCTGCGGCGACCGAGATGCTCTTCGACGCGCCCCTTGGGGTCTTTGATATGCCAGCGTTCGGAATCAAACCCCACAGTCGTGGTTGAGTTGAGTGCATTGCGGCATTCAATGGGTGTCGGATTAGCAACACCAATCAAGCCGAATTGCACCATCAAAAAAAATAGAACCAAGGTTTTAATAAGCCATCGTTTTTGTGAATTCATCGGTAAACCCCTTACACCAGGTATCAAAATTCTGATACTTGAAAAATTTTCTGCTTCTTTACGGTCACTCGATAGAAATTAAATAAAGGCAAAAGCGTTGTCTTGAACATTCTTGCGGTTTTGGCGGCGGGCAAAGGAGGAGAAAATATTTTTTCGTCGCCACAGACTAACCGGAAAAGCCCACTCAAGAATTCGTGAAATCACCGGCAATATTCAGGGGCTTTCACAGGTTTTTGAGACCGGATGAGTTTTGGCTTTCCTAAGTGGCGTTGAAGCGGGGGTCATTACGCGACACATGAAATCACGGCGCGATAGCGGTTGATTGAATTGCGGGGTTGCCATAAACATCCTCTGGTTGATTCAACTGTTGATGTTCTGGCTGGATTATTGAAAACGCCACAAGGTTAAATTCTTTTCGTCTTTGATGAGAAGTTGTTTCCCAAAAATTAACGGATGCGACCAGGTCGGGCTATCGGCAACCGTATAGCGCGCAAGTTGCTCGAATCCTTTGCTGCCTTTTGCCGCTACAATCAACTCGGCATCATCGGTAAGCAGAAACAAAAAATTCCTGGCTGCAACCACCGTGGCATTATTGGCATTGCGCCCTTCGGTCATCCAGAGGGCTTCGCCGGTCTGCGCGTTGACGCAGAAGAATTGCCCTTTTTTCAAGGTCGAAAGTCCATACAGATAATCGCCATCCAGCACCGGCGAACTCATATACATCGCAACTTTGGGATTATGCCAGAGTTCGGAAGCCGCCCAATTCTCGCCGGTTTTTGCGATTTTAATTGCCCGTGTGCCTTGTCTGACGCCCGAAATAATCAGGCTCTTTTGATACCACACAGGAGTGATGATATTTTCATTCCACTCGTCGGCGTGAGCAAATTTCCATAATAATTTCCCACTGTCCGCAGCTATGCCGATGACCGATTTATCCGTGAGGGTGACGAACTGGCGGGTGCCTTCGAGGTCAACAATAATCGGTGAAGCGTAGCCCGGACCATCGCCTTCCCATTTCCATTTCTCTTTTCCGCTCTCGGCATCAAAAGCCACGACCCAGCCTTTGCGGTCATCGCCGACGTGAACGATGACTTTGTCTTTATCCACAACCGGCGACATGGCGGTTCCGCAAAAGAGTTTCGAGGTATCGACAAACGGCGAATAATCTTTGCGCCATTTAAGCTTTCCGCTCCTGGCATCAAAGCACGACAAAATCGCTGTGACGCCGAGGGTGTAGAGTTTTCCCGCATAAATGAGCGGGGTTGAATTCGGTCCTTTGCCCATGCGCGCGGCATATTGATTTTTGGCAAACTGCGCCGCGTAGCTTTGACTCCAGACGATTTTGCCGCTGGTCAAATCAATGCAGGAAACTACCTCTTGTTCATCACGTCGGGTGTGAAGATAGATTTTCGATTGCGCCACCACAGGCGATGAATAGCCGCTGCCGACCGGGGTTTTCCAGATTTGTTTGAGCGGGGTCGCCCAGTTTGCAGGCGCGGAAAAATCGCTCACCACCCCATTGCGCAATGCGCCGCGCCATTGATTCCATTCCTGCGCATTGATGGGCATCGCAATGACCAACAAATGAATCAGCAAAAATATACCGGTTCTTTTATTTTTCATTCCCTTGCTCTCGCCTTGCGTGTGCAAAAATGTGATTTATTGTTGTTGCGGTTTCAATTCCCATAATACATTGACAATCACCCAACGCCCATTAAATTTCGCGATGTGCAGATAATCAATCCAATCCGACATCACCGCTTTAACGCTTGCCGTGTTACCAAAGACATCGAGGATGTAGACCTCTTTTATCTGTTTTTCTTTCGGCGTATTTTTACCGCCACCACCGCGCACACCGAGCACCAATGCCATCGCGCCCATGTGGTCTAAACGGCTTCTGCCGCTTTTCGGGTCGGTACGCACGATGCGTTTTGCCAATTCGGGGTGCAAAGCCCTTTCCATGCGTTCGGGGTTGCCTTCGTACCAGCCTTCAACATAATCGAGCGCGGTTTGTTTGATTGCCGCAAGGTCGGCTTCGCCGGCATTCAATTTTTGCGCTTCCGGTTTGGCATTGTTCTGCGCCATTGCCGACAGGGTCAGTAAAAATAAACCCGCGATTAGCGAATACACTTGTCTGGTTTTCATCATATGCTCCTCGACAAAATTCAATATTCCAAGACGCTGGGGTTATGTTTGCAGCATACGCCAGGGGCTTTTGCGGTTGTATTCAAATTGGGCGAATGGGCAATATGGGTTGGCGAGTGGCTTGGTTTATTGGGCAAATCGTCACCGCTTTAAAAAGCATTTGCCACGAGGCGTTGCAATTTATCGCGATAGCTGCGGCTCGACGTCAGGGTTTTACCGCTTGCAAGGGTAATCACATATTCGCCGTGAAACAGCGGTTGCAGTTCTTTAACGCGCCGAAGGTTGACAATCGTCGAGCGATGAATGCGCAAAAAAACTTCCGGGTTCAATTTGCTTTCCAGACGATTCATCGTCCCTTGCACCAGGTGTGAAGCGTTGCCGACGTGAAGCCGCACATAATTATCTGCGGCTTCTATCCAATCAATCGCTTCGGTGTTGATGAAAAAAATTTTGCCCCCTGATTTCACAACAATGCGTTCCAGATAACTTTGTGAAGCCGGTGGTTGTCGCCCGGCATCCTCAATGAGCGACTTGAGTTTTTGACTCACGCCATCAAAGTTTGCCTGTTCAATCCGGCGTCTGGCGTGTTCGAGCGCCTGTTGAAATCGCTCGCTGTTAAACGGTTTTAAAATATAATCGAGGGCGTGAATCTCGAACGCCCGCAAAGCGAATTCATCATACGCGGTAACAAAAATCACCGTCGGCATTTGCTTGACGCCCACTGCTTCAACGACACCGAAACCGTCAAGTTCGGGCATCTGTAAATCGAGAAAGACTAAATCCGGTTGCTGTTTTTGAATCGCCATCACCGCGTCGTATCCGTTGGCGCATTCGGCGATGATTGCAATACCCGGCTTGCCTTCAAGCTCGCGGCGAATGCCTTTGCGGGCGATGGGTTCATCGTCGACGATTAACGCGCGAATCTTTTTCATCTTGAACTCTCTTTGCCGTTCACGGTCATCGCTTGGGTATGAAACGGAATGGTGATGTTGACCCGTACACCGCCTTCATCGAGATTGGCGATTTCAAAGCGATGGCGGTCGCCGTAAAGTTGTTCAAGCCGCGCTTTGGTATTCGCCAGCCCCAAACCTTTATCCATACTCAATTCATTATCAAAGCCTTTGCCGTTGTCGCGCACCTCAAGGCACAGATCGCCGTTGATTTGCGCGGAGCGAATCTCGACAATGCCGGGAAGCGCGCGCGGCGCAATACCGTGACGAATGGCGTTTTCAACGATGGGTTGCAAAATCAAATCCGGCACCCGGGCATCAAGGGTTTTCGGGTCTATCTCGAGATGCACGCGCAAGCGGTCTTGAAAACGCATCTGTTCAATCTCCAAATAACTCTGCAAAAAATCGAGTTCCTGTTTGAGCGCCACTTCATGGGCTTTGTTTTTATCAAGCGTCACGCGCAGCAAATCGCTCAGGCGAACCAGAATTTCTCTGGCGGCTTTGGTATCTTCTTCCATTAAAATCGCAACCGTGTTGAGCGTGTTAAAGAGAAAGTGCGGGTGCAATTGTTTTCTGAGGGCGTCGAGTTGCGCTTGCGAAAGTTGATTGGCGAGTTGCGCGGCTGCAAGTTCACGCCTTTTATATTCGCGATAGTAATTCAGCCCGTAATAGATGCCGACAATAGCCGAATAAATCAGCAGGCTCGCGTGAAATTCGATAATCAACAGGTTGCGAAACGAGCGCATCAAGCTCGGCGCGTTATCGCTCGTAAAAAACAGATAACGCAAGATTGAATAGAGCAACAGAACCAACGTGGAAAAGAAAGTAGCCGCCAGCAGGTGAATCAATAAACTGCGTCGCCAGGTCTGCCGGTTAAATTGCAGGCGACGGGCAAGCCATAAAATGGGCGGCGTGACGAGCGCCCACGAATACGCGCAGGTCATCCAGATGCCGAGCGCCCGCTGCCAGCTCGCGTTTCTGCCGAAATGGGCTTCGCTGATATAGGCTTGACTGGCAAAAAACAATCCATAGAGTGTCCAGGCAAAAAAGATGACAGCCAGTTCCAGCCAAGGCGATTTGTTACGGCTCGACACTTTCATCAATCACTGACTCAATCATAGACGGCAAGAAAAAATCAATCATTATTTATTCGCGATGGTGAAGCCTCTGGTGTAGAGGGGATTTGTTCGACGCTAAAATCGGAGAGAACACTCCGCAGCATTAGACGCGCAACTTCGCTTTGGTTTATGCTTGCTTGGCTTTTAATAAAACCGGTGGAAACACCCCAGCCATATTCAATATCAACCATGACTTTTCAGAAATTTTCAGGAGGCAGATGATGGTCAATCGCAAAGTTCACCCATCGTGGTGCGCGTTCATCCTTTTCACATTATTACTCACTCTCGCTGTACAAACGGTTGCTCAACAACCGGCTGCAACAACCGAAAAACCGACGGAAACCAAAGCCTTCGAGCGACTCGAATGGCGCAGCATCGGACCCAGCAATATGGGCGGGCGGGTGTCGGATGTCGAAGGCGTGCCCGGCAATCCCAACCTGGTTTATGTCGGCGCGGCATCGGGCGGCGTCTGGAAAACCACCAACGGCGGCATGACCTGGACAGCGATTTTCGACAAGCAAGGTTCGCAATCCATCGGCGACATTGCCCTTGAACCCAACAACCCCGACGTTATCTGGGTCGGCACAGGCGAATCCAATGTGCGCAACAGCGTAGGCTTTGGCGATGGCATCTATAAATCCGTAGATGGCGGCAAATCCTGGAAATACCTGGGACTCAAAGACACCAACGCCATTTCCCGCGTGCTCGTCCATCCCACCAATCCCGACATCGTTTATGTCGCAGCCCTCGGTCACACCTTCGGCGGCAATGAAGAACGCGGCGTGTTTATGACCACGGATGGCGGCGCGACCTGGAAAAAGACGCTCTACATTGACGCAAATCACGGCGCTTCGGATATCGAAATCGACCCGGCAAATCCCAACATTTTGTATGCAGGAATGTGGTATTTCGAGCGCAAGCCGTGGACGTTTAAGAGCGGCAGCGAAAAAGGCGGCTTATATCGTTCGCTCGATGGCGGCAGAACCTGGAATAAAATCACCAACGGGTTGCCGAAACTCATCGGGCGCATCGGCGTGCGGGTTGCGCCAAGCAGTCCCAACATCGTTTATGCGATTGTCGAATCGAAAGATGGCGCGCTTTATCGTTCGGACGACAAAGGCGAAAACTTTCGGCAGGTTTATAAAAATTCCAATATCGTGCAGCGCGGATTTTATTACACGCGGGTGCGCGTTGACCCGACCAATGAAAACAAGGTCTATGCTGTTTCATCACCGCTCTATCGTTCGATAGATGGCGGCAAAACTTTTCAAATGATTTCACCGCGCACTCACATTGATTATCACGCGCTGTGGATTGACCCGAAAAATCCGAACTACATGTGGCAAGGTCAGGATGGCGGCGTGGCGGTCACTACGGATGGCAACACCTGGGCATATATCAACAACTTTCCGATTGGTCAGTTTTATCAGGTTTACGCAGACAATCGCCAACCGTTTTACTGGCTGTCGGGCGGCTTGCAGGACAACGGCACGTGGACTGGTCCTTCGCGCACACGCGAACCCGCAGGCATCCTCAACGACGATTGGCGAATGGTCAGTTTCGGCGATGGCTTTTATGCGCTCAATCACCCGGATGACCCGGAACTCTATTTGACCGAATCGCAGGCGGGCAATGTCGTGCGCACCGATATGCGTAATCGCGAACAGCAATCCATCGACCCGTATGCGGGAAATGGCGGCGGCGCGGCGGAAAATAATAAATACCGCTTCAACTGGAACTCGCCTTTGGTAGCTTCGCCGCATAATAAAAACACCGTCTATATCGCCAGCAATGTGGTTTTCAAATCCACCGATTATGGCAAAAGTTGGACGAAAATCAGCGATGATTTAACCACCAACAACAAAGAGCGACAAAAAGTTGCGGGTGGCCCGATTGCCGAAGAAAATTCCTCGGCGGAATATTTTTGCACCATCATCTCGCTTGCCGAATCACCGAAACAGGCGGGAATGATCTGGGTTGGAACCGACGACGGCAATTTGCAACTGACGACCGATGGCGGCAAAAGCTGGACGAACCTGGCGAAAAATGTGCCGGGCATTCCGGTCGATTCATCCATCTCACACGTTGAACCGTCGCGGGTTAATAGCAACACGGCTTATGTTGCGTATGACCGTCACAAATTCGATGATTATCGTCCTTATGTTTTCAAAACCACGGATGGCGGCAAATCCTTCACAAACATCAGCGCCGGACTTCCGACGAATGCCTATGTTCACGCGCTCTGCGAAGACCCGAAAAATCCCGGTTTAATTTATGCGGGAACCGAAATCGGGCTGTTTGCTTCGTACACCGGCGGCGGCAATTGGATAAATTTGGGACTCAAAAATTTTCCTAACGTCGCCGTGCATGACATCGTGGTACATCCACGCGATAACGATTTGATTGTGGCAACACACGGGCGCAGTTTCTGGGTGTTTGATGATGCGACACCACTTCAACAAATGAATGCCAACGTCCTGGCAAGCGATGCGACGTTATTTGATGTGCGTCCCGGCATTCGCTTCACCAGACGATTTACGCGCTATGGTATTGGTGATGCGGTATTCACCGGCGCAAATCCGCCATCGGGCGCGTTGATTTATTATTATTTGAAAGACAAACCCGATGACAAAAATCCTTTGAAAGTTGAAATCTTTGACGCCAATGGAAAGTTGGTTCGCGAAATTAAAAACGCCTCGAAAAATCCGGGTGTCAACCGCGCCGTCTGGGATTTGAGTTACGAAGGTCCGAAACTGCGCCGTCCGATTCCTGAAGAGCAGTTGCAATTTTTAGGCAGCCTCAGCGGGCCGCAAGTAATGCCGGGAACCTACACCGTGAAATTGACGCTTGGCAGCAAAACCCAGGAAAAGAAAATCGCAGTGCGCATAGACCCGACCGTCAAAGTCACCGTCGAAGATTTACAAACGCAATTCGATTTGGCAATGAAAGTTCAGAACATGGTGTCGCCGCTCAATGAAGGCTTGCGCGCCCTCGATAGTTATAAAGCGCAACTCGAACAGATTGAAAAAACCGTCAAAGACCGTTTGCCGGATGCGCCTGCGGATTTAACCAAGGCGCTCACCGATTACAAAAAGCAGGTTGAGGATTTGGCAAACAGCATCGCCCAGGCAGAAGGTGGCGGCATTGGCGGCACACCGAAACTTGCGGACAATCTTTTCGGCATGATGTTTACCGTCAGTGGCGGCAATTTCGCGCCAACCGCGGCGCAACGCGAATACATCGCCGAGTTGTCATCCGAATTTCCCAAAAAGATGGAAGAGATTAATAAATTCATCAATGAAACAGTGCCAAAGATGAACGAGACCTTGAAGAAGTACAATGCGCCGACGCTTATTTCCGGCAAACCGATTGTGGTTTCACAGTAAAAGCCAACCGACGGAACCAACGCAAGGAATAAAATCACGCGAAGCGGCGAAAGCCTTTCTGCTTCGATTTATTCCGATAATTGCGTTGGTTCCGTCGGCTCGATAATCCTTATAACGACAAACTATTTTTAGCCCGCGCTAACGCTTCATCGACTCTTACGGGCGAAGTGCCGCCGCGCGCCGGTTTGTTGGCAAGCGAGGATTCGAGTTTTAGCGCCGCAAATAAGTCGTCTTCAAAGAGCGGCGAAAAGGTTTTGTATTCCTCAAGCGAAAGCTCATCGAGGTCAATGCCCTTGCCTATCGCAAAGGCAACCACGCGCCCCACGAGTTCATGGGCGCGACGAAATTCCAAGCCCTGGCGCACCAGATAATCGGCTAAATCCGTGGCATTCAAAAATCCGACAGACGCCGCAGCCCTTGTGCGTTCGCCATTGATGCGCGTATTGCCAAGCACGGTGGTCATCACCTTGAGCGCGCCACGCAACGTGTCAATCGTATCAAAGAGCGCCTCTTTGTCTTCCTGCATATCTTTGTTGTAAGCGAGCGGCAACCCTTTCATGGTCGCAAGCAGCGCCGTGTGATGTCCGAATACGCGACCGGCTTTGCCGCGAATCAGTTCCAGTGAATCGGGGTTTTTCTTTTGTGGCATGAGCGACGAACCGGTCGACACCGCATCCGATAGCTCGATGAATGAAAATTCCGACGTTGAATAGATAATGAAATCTTCGGCAAGGCGACTGAGATGCACCATAATCAATGCCGCCGCGCCGATAAATTCGATGACGAAATCGCGGTCGCTTACAGCGTCGAGACTGTTTTCGCAGACCTTGTCAAAACCGAGGCGTTTGGCAACGGCTTCGCGGTCGATTTGAAACCCGGTTCCGGCAAGCGCCCCCGCGCCAAGCGGCAGGACATTGACACGCGCGCGAATTTCTTTCAGGCGTTCTCTGTCACGGCTGAACATTTCAAAATAAGCCAGCAGGTAATGCGCGAACAGAATCGGCTGGGCGCGTTGCAGGTGTGTATAACCCGGCATGATCACTTCACGATTATTTTCTGCTAGTTCTATGAGCGCGTGTTGTGTATCGCGAAGGAGGTCAATCGTCCGGTCAATTTCGCCGCGCAGGAATAGTCGCAAATCGGTTGCCACCTGATCGTTGCGGCTGCGCCCGGTGTGCAGTTTGTAACCGGCTTCGCCGATGAGCGCGACCAGTTCGGCTTCGACGAAGCTATGAACATCTTCAGCGTCGCGTGAGTTCAAAAATCCGTCATCTTCACGAACCCGTTGTAAAATTTTTTCCAAGCCTTCGTTGATTTGCTGCGCTTCCGTTTCGGTTAAAATACCGGCATTTAAAATGGCTTCGGCTTGCGCGAAACTGCCTTCGATGTCGGCTTCAATCAAGCGCCGGTCAAAAGCGAACGATGCGTTAAATTGGGCAAATTCCTTATTGGCTTCGCCTGTAAATCTACCGCCCCAAAGTTTCATCAGTCAGTTTTTCTCCGTTATGAATTGTTGCGTCAGTGATATTAAGGGTTTTCCGCTGATTTTCAACAAAGTGAATGACGGCAGGGAAAAAATCATGGAAACCCGATTCAAAGAATTCGTAGTTGGCGTGCAATTCTTCGATGCCGCTCATTAAATCATTGCGTCGTTTGAAACGTTTCGCCAAACGGCGCAAGGTGCGGTCAATGGTGTCGAGTTCCTGGTAAGAGGTGAGCCAGTCTTCTTCGATGATATAAGGCAACATTCGCTGCAAGCGTTCCGGCAGTATCGCATAGTGATGGCGTAAAACCTGATAAACCTTTTGTGAAAATTGGTCGAGCGCAACCTTTGAATAGGTCGCCCAATGTTTTGCCAGATAATGGTCATAAAAAATATCGAGCATAATGCCTGCGAAACGACGGCGCGCAGGACTGAACATTCTTAAACTCTCACGAAAGACCGGGTGCGAATCGGTAAAGCTATCAACCCGGCGATGCAACAAAATGCCTTTGCGAATTTCATCGGGAAATTGGTCAGGGATGGAGCCTTTGACGAAATCGCCCAAAAGATTACCCACCAGCGAGTGCGCCGTATCTTCTGCCAGATAAAGATGCCCCAGGTAATTCATCGGTCACTGAAAAGTATTACAGTAGCGTTTACGAAAGCATTCGGCAAATTGTCGATAAAATTCACTCGATAAAAAAGCTACAAACAATAAAAGCAGCTCATGGCAATTAAAGAATCTGCCGACGAACGTAAAAAGTTTATCCGTCTAATCCGAGGATAAACCTTGTACGTTCAAGCGGGACTGCTTCAATTTTTACCTGAAAGCTTAAAAAGTTGTTGCTATCTAAACGATTAACTTTTTATAGAAAGCCCGATTTTGAATTCGCATTCTTATACCAAGTAACTTTGCAGTTCAACTCTTCGGCAAAATTCGCTATGCTCAATCCTTATCTGAAAGGAGAGCTATGGCACACACAATTCACGCAGCCTGCCCGCACGATTGCCCGGACACTTGCGCGATGCTCATCACCATCGAAGATGGTCGCGCCACGAAAATCGAAGGCGACCCGACGCATCCCCCGACTGATGGTTTTCTTTGCGCCAAAGTCAACCGCTATCTTGAGCGCGTCTACAGTCCTGACCGCTTGCTTTACCCGATGCGTCGCGTCGGCAAAAAAGGCGAAGGCAAATTCGAGCGCATCAGTTGGGATGAAGCGTTAGACACCATCGCTGCGCGTTTCAAAGATATTGCCGCCGATAATCCCGAATCCATCTTGCCTTACAGTTATGGCGGCACGATGGGACTGGCGAACGGTTCAAGCATGGACAGGCGTTTCTTTCATCGACTGGGCGCAAGTTTGCTTGCGCGAACCATCTGTGCGACCGCCGGAGCCGATGCCATGAAATACACGCTTGGCGCGAATATGGGAACCGATTCGATGCTGTTTTCTCGCGCCAAATTGATTGTTCTGTGGGGCACGAATACGCTTGCCTCAAACATTCACCTGTGGCCGCAAATCAAAGCGGCTGTAGATAACGGCGCGCGTCTAATCGGCATCGACCCTTATCGCAATGACACGCTTGACCGCGCCCATCAATTGATTCAACTCTGTCCGGGAACCGATGCGGCATTCGCTTTCGGGGTGATGAACGTAATTTTAAGCGAAGGTTTGCAAGACCAGAATTATCTTGACAGTTTCACACTCGGCTTTGAAAAATTGCGCCCGCGTATCAATGAATATACCCCGGCGCGAGTTGCCAAAATCTGCGGCGTGACCGTTGAAGAAATCGTCAACTTTGCGCGTGAATATGCGACGACTCGCCCAACTGCGATTCGCATCAATTACGGCTTGCAGCGCCACGCGGGCGGCGGCAACGCGGTGCGGGCGATTGCCTGTCTTCCGGCGCTCACGGGCGCTTGGCGCGAAGCCGGCGGCGGCGTGTTGCTTTCAACCAGTGGCATGTTCAAGTTGAACACCGAGGCGCTTGAACGTCCCGATTTAATCAAAGGCAATCCGCGCACCATCAATATGTCATGTCTTGGCGATGCGCTAACCGAAGCCGACCCGCCGGTGCGCGCGATTTACGTTTACAATTCCAACCCCGCAGCAGTTGCGCCCGACCAGGCAAAAGTTATCGAAGGGTTCAAACGCGAAGATTTATTCACCGTCGTGCATGAACAGTTTCAAACCGACACCGCTGATTATGCCGATATACTTTTGCCTGCGACCACACAACTCGAACATCGCGACGCCGTGAAACCTTACGGGCATTACTATTTCATGTACAACGAACCGGCAATTGCCCCGCTTGGCGAATGTAAACCCAACATCGAAGTTTTCAAATTGCTCGCCGACCGCCTGGGCTTTGATGACCCGTGTTTCAAAGACAGCGAAGATGACATTATCGACCAGGCGCTTTCAACGAATTATGCGCCATTTGCAGGCATCACCATCGAACGCTTGAAACAGGAAGGCTGGATGCGCTTGAACATCCCGGAAAATTTCGCGCCGTTTGCCGAAGGCAATTTCCGCACGCCATCGGGCAAGTGCGAAATCTATTCCGAACAACTGGCGAGTCTCGGCATCGACCCGTTGCCCAATTTTGTGCCGCCGCGTGAATCGCCCGAATCATCGCCGGAGCTTGCGGCGCGATATCCGATTCAACTGCTGAGTCCCCCGGCGCGGACATTTTTAAACACTTCGTTTTCGCATCTGCCATCGTTTATCAAACAGGAGAAAAAACCGTTCGTGGATTTAAGCGCAGAAGACGCCGCCCGGCGTGGCATCGCGGATGGCGAAATGGTGCGAGTGTTTAACGATAGAGGCGAATTTCAGGTCACGGCGCGCATCTCTGACCGTGTAAAACCGGGCGTTGCGGTGACGCTTTCCATCTGGTGGAATAAACTCAGTCCCGACCAGCGCAACGTCAATCAAACGGTTTCGCAGAAACTCACAGACATCGGCGCAGGCGCGACCTTTTACGATAATCTCGTCGAGATTGAAAAGCTATAAACGACGGCATAAACGGACGCCGAAAAATCGCTATGCTGATCGTCTAAAGTTTTGCAGAGAGTTTATCTTGACTACTTTTTGTTTCGGATTTCGTTCGGTTCCATCATCTGAATTTGTATGACCGCATTTGAACCGCAAGACGCGAATTTTGCAACGAAGGTGCGCGCCAGTTTCGCGCGCCAAGGATTGATGACCACTCTCGGCGCGCGCCTTATCAGTGTGCGACCCGGCGAAGTCGAAATCGAACTCGACCGCCGCGAAGACCTCACCCAACAACACGGCTTCGTGCATGGCGCAGCGGTTGCCGCGATTGTCGATACCGCCTGCGGTTATGCGGCAATCAGCCTGTTTGCGGAAAATTTTGAAGTGGTCACAGTTGAATTCAAAATCAATTTTGTCGCGCCGGCGCTTGGCGAAAAGATCATCGCCCGTGGGCGCGTAAAAAAAGCCGGAAAGACCTTAACGGTGTGTGAAGGCGATGCCTTTGCCATTCGCGACGGCGCGGAAAAACTCATCGCCACCATGCAGGCAACCATGATGGCAGTCGAATCAAATTAACGTTAAGATTAATTCATTACGTTATGAAAAATCGTTTAGCCTTTTCGGGTATCGCAATTTTAATTTTAATCGGACAACTGTTCGCGCAAGGGTTGCCGCCGACGTTGCCGCCGCAACAGAAACCGTCGCTGAAACGCGACCGCACCTTGCAACTCGTCCTGCCGAAAATCATTCAAGCCGAAGATGAACGTCAGGCGAATAGCAAAGAGTTGGTTGATCTGGTGTCACCCTTGAATGCCAATAACGGCGCGGCGCGACGCCGGGCGATTCTCGCTCTGGGGCGCATCGGCTACCCATCCTATATCAACTCGCTTACCGAAGTTTTAAAAATCGACCGCAACCCGGAACTGCGCGCTCTTGCCGCTTTTTCGCTCGGCGAAATCGAAAGCCATTATGCGGTTTCTTCACTGTTTGACCGCCTCAATCCCGAAGTCGAAGACTCCGCATTGGTGCGCGCCCGCGCCGCCGAAGCCCTCGGCAAAATCGCCTCGAATAAACTCTCCGCCGAAGCCCTCGGCAAATACGGTCTGGTCGGCATTGCCGAAACCCTGGTCAAATTATTGCCTGACCCTGCGCAACCGGTTTCGCCCGACAGCAAAATGATTGCCTCGCTTACGCTCACGGCGCTGTTGCGCATTCGCCAAGCGTCAACCATTCCGGCAATCATCAATCAACTGCGTTCAACCGATGCAGACCTCAGATGGCAAGCCGCAAATGCGCTTGCCCGCATTCGCGAAAACATCGCCCCAGCCGTCCCCAATTTAATTCCCTTGCTTGAAGACCGGGACGCGCTGGTTCGCGCCCAGGCAGCGCGCGCCCTCGGCGTTGCCAAAGATGCAAAAGCGGTTGAACCGTTAATCAAATTGCTGACCGATAAAGATGAACGGGTCGTAGCTTCCGCAATCAATGCGCTCGGCGCGATTGGCGACGCCAAAGCCGTCGAACCGTTAATCAATTCGGGCAATAAATGGCTCGCGGGTTTTCGCGCCTTTGACCGCGCCAAAGGCGGCGTCCCCAGTGAACAGAATTTATTGCTGCTGGTCGCCACGGCGCTTGGCAACTTGAAAGATGCGAAAGCCCTGCCGTTTTTGAATGCCTTTCGTCTGGCTGTCGATAATCACATCGGTTCAAGTCCTGAAGTTGAAATCGCGCTGGCGAAATTTGGTGAAGCGGCGTTTTTCGATTTTCCCGAATCGGCAAAAATTCAAATCGCCAACTGGAAAGCCGTAGCCAATTTCGCGCAAGGGCTTGGCGAACTCAGAACCGAAAAAGCCAAAGCAACGTTGATTGACCTGTTCGCGGCAAAACCCGACGCGCGCGCCATCTCCGATATTTTAAATGCGCTGGCGGCGACGAAACTCGATGGCTTGCAAAAAATTTTACTTGATCAATTGAAAACCCCGGACGTCGTGGCGCGCGCTACCGTTGCAAACCTTTTAGGCGATGCGGGCGAGGCATCGGATACGGTGATTACGGCGCTCAACGAAGCTTACAAAACCGCCAAAGCCGATAAAGCCAACGATGCGCGAATCGCTATCGTTGAAGCCCTCACCAAATTAAAAAAACCGATGAACATTCAGGCGCTCGCCGAAGAGACCAAAGACGATGATTATGTCGTGCGGCGTCGCGCCGCCGAACTTCTAATCGAATCGAAACAGGATGTGAGCGGATTGAAACTGAGCATCGGCACGGTGAAGACCGGACACGACCGCGCCTATTGGAAACGCCTGGCGCAACTGACGTCATCGGGAAAAAATCCGATTGCCATATTGCATACCACAAAAGGCGATGTGCGGATTGAGTTGAAACCGGCGGATGCGCCGATAACCGTCGATAATTTCCTGCAACTGGCAAAAAGCGGTTTCTTTAATGGACTCGCGTGGATTCGCGTGGTGCCCAATTTCGTGATTCAGGGCGGCGACCCGCGCGGCGATCAAAACGGCGGACCCGATTATCAAATTCGCGACGAGATTAATTTATTGGAATACAAAACCGGCGCGGTCGGCATGGCGCTATCGGGCAAAGACACCGGCGGCAGTCAATTTTTCATCACCCATTCGCCGCAACCGCACCTCGACGGCGGTTACACCATATTCGGTCAGGTCACAGCGGGAATGGAGGTCGTCGGTCGCATCGCGCGCGGCGATAAAATCGAGCGCGTCGAAATTATCGAACGCTAACCAGCGCGGTCAAAGATGGCTACTCAACGGGTATGGCGTCAGGCGCGGTCACTGTCGGCTTCCAACCGAAAACTGACAGGCGTAAATCTTTACGAAGGCTTTTTGGGTTCATCGAGAATATGGCGAACTTTTTCAACCAGAGCACTCGGTGAAAACGGTTTCGATAAAAAGGTGTGATGCGCGGCGCTGATGCCGTGGCGCAAAATCGCATCATCAATATAACCGCTCATAAACAAAATATTCAGCGTGGGGTCGTTCATCCGCAATCGTTCCGCGAGTTCCCGCCCGCTCATTTCCGGCATAACGACATCGGTCACCAGGAGGTCGATTTTCCCTGAATAATTTTCTCTGAGGAAAATGGCATCGCGCGCATTGCGAGCTTCCAGTACCAGATAGCCACGCATTTCCAACGTCAACTTGGCGATTTGTCTTACGCTCTCTTCATCCTCGACCAACAAAATCGTTTCACTGCCGGTTCCCGACGGTTTCAACTCGCCATCAGTCGACTTGCCTGAGTCCGGCGATTCAAAAGCCGGCAAATAAATCGCAAAGGTGGTGCCTTTATCAATTTCACTGTCTACTTCAATGAAGCCTTCGCTTTGTTTGACAATGCCGAAGACGGTTGCCAGTCCAAGCCCCGTGCCTTTACCGACCTCTTTGGTGGTAAAGAACGGTTCAAAAATCCGGGCTTTAATTTCTGGCGGCATGCCGCAGCCATTATCACTGAGCACCAACTGTACATAATTGCCGTGCGGCATTGATGGATACAGGTGATGATTTTTCTCATCAATTTTTATATTCTTCGTCGCAATCGTCAGTTGTCCGCCCTGCGGCAGCGCATCGCGTGAATTGACCGCCAGATTGATAATCACCTGTTCGATCTGCCCCGGATCAACTTTGATCGGGCTAAGCGCGGGCGAAAGCTCGGTCTTTAAATTAATATCTTCGCCAATCAGTCGTTTCAGCAATTTTTCGGTGTTGGTGACGATCTCATTGAGATCAAGAACCTTGGGTTCAAGCACCTGTTTGCGACTGAATGCCAGCAGTTGACGGGTTAGCACAGCGGCGCGTTGTCCGGCGTTGCGGATGTTGTCTGCCAGCGAACGATTGATGTCGCTTTCGGAAAATCGCGAATACAGCAAATCGCTATAGCCGATAATCACCGTGAGCAGATTATTGAAATCATGAGCGATACCGCCTGCCAGTCGTCCCACCGCTTCCATTTTTTGTGATTGCCGCAATTGGTCTTCGAGTTCGATGCGGTCGCTGATGTCCGACCAGCAACCGATAATTTCCGCAGGCATTCCCTGTTCATCACGCAACAGTCGTTTTTCATCGCGCACCCAGAAATAACTGCCGTCTTTGCGGCGGAAACGAAATTCCTGTATTTGATGGTCAAGGTCATACGGAACCGGCTGAGCAGACAAAACCGACGCTTTATCTTCGGGATGAATATGATTTACCCACCAGTCCGGTTCCAGAGTTTCTTTCACCGTATATCCGGTGAGATCGAAAATATTGTCGCTCGTCCAGCCATACACTAACTTGTCACCTTTTATTTTTAAGGCATAAAGCACGGTCGGGCTATAAGCAACGAATCGCTGAATGGCTTCTTCGGCGCGGCGATGTTCGATGAACTGCCCGATCTGTTTGCCGATAACTTCAAGCATATCGAGCAAACTCTGGTCGGGTTTCGGGAGTTGATGCCCAAGACAATCAATCACCCCGGTGACTTCGTCACCCAGCAGAATCGGAAAACCGAAAGCCGAATAATAACCGGCATCCATAGCGGGAGCCGAACGCAAATAAAAGTGGGCGTTTTTAAGATTCTCCCAATATAGCGATTTGCCGGTCTGCCAGATGATTCCCGGCAACCCCTCACCACTTTTAAAAGTACATTTGCGCGACAACTCCAGCAATTCCGGCGCTCTGAAATCAGGCTGATGCCAGACCTCAAGACAATCAAGCCAATCGGCTTGTTTATCGACTCGCCACATGGCGCTGAAATCCCAGTTTTCGGATTCGCAAAGCGCCTTTAACACCCTGGGCATGGCTTCAGCCAGCGATTTCGCTTCGACTAACGTCCGGCTGATGGATTCCTGAGTTGCCAGCCGTAGTTGGGCGCGTTTGCGTTCGGTGATGTCTTCTGCCGAAATGATGATGCCGCCGATTTCATCGCGACTATTGCGCCAGGGAAGCACTGCCCATCTCAACCATTGTCTGGTGCCATCACTGTGCAACCACTGGTCATCGTCATTTCTTAACATCTCACCCGCCAGCCCTCTTTGATGGATGGCTTTCCACTCGTCGGGCAGATCGGGATTGACTTCGTAATGTGAACGACCCGTCAAATCGTCATACCCTCTGCCATAATCTTCGATCCATCGTCGGCTGGTCGTCAGGTAACGCATGTCGCGGTCAAACATGGCAATGCTGATGGGCGCTTGTTCAATCAACAAGCGCAATTGCTCATGGCTTTTTGCCATCGCCTCTTCAGTGCGGTGTTTGTTGATACAGATGGCGGCGGTATGGGTAGCGATTTCAATGAGCTGCAATTGTGAGGCACTGGGTAAAGCGGGCTGATGGTAATACATCGCAAAAGTTCCCAGCAGCCGTTGCTGGTCATCGAAAATCGGCGTTGACCAACAGGCGTGTAACCCGAACCCCAGCGCCAGGTCTTTGTAATTTTTCCAGAGCGGGTCGGTCGCAATATCCCGAACAAAAACCGCCTGGCGTTGAAAAGCGGCGGTTCCGCAGGAGCCGACTTGCGGACCAATAGCAATGCCGTCAATCGCTGTGGTGTATTCCTGCGGCAAACTGGGAGCTGCGCCGTGATAGAGATGTTTCCCTTCGGCATCGAGCAAGAGAATCGAACAAAGCATTCCCGCAGAACTGGCTTCCACAAACCGGAGTAAAGCCTCAAGCGTCGCTTTAAGCGGCGCGCCGCTGGCAATCATTTCCAGCACCTGCTTTTGACCTTCGTTAAGCAGTTCGGCGCGTTTGCGTTCGGTAATATCAACAAACGCGCCGACGCTGCCACGGGCTTTGCCGTGCTCATCAAATAACGGCGACGTATAACCGAGAATATCAACCGAGGTTCCATCACTGCGAATCACCTTGGCTTCAAAGTCGCGGATTTCCCTGCCCTGACTTGCGGCAATCTGTAGCGGCAATTCTTCAGGAGCAAGTTCACGGTCTCTCTGATAAATTTTGAAATGCTTGGGGCGTTCAGCCTCATCGGCTGAGAGCGAAGCATTGGCATCGGGCGAAATTGCCAGCAGTTCAGCAAATGCCGGATTGGCGCGGATATGGCGACATTCGGGGTCACTGGCAATGCCAATCGGAATGGGCAAGACATTGAGCAGGGTTTCCATTTCGTCGATGCGCCGTTGCAGATTCTGGTTCAACATCAAAATCTCTGCCTGGGCTTTTTTGCGGTTGGTAATGTCACGCACGATGGCGGTGAACATTTTGCGTCCGGTCACGATAAATTGGGCAATCGAGGTTTCAATCGGAAACTCTGTGCCATCGGCGCGCAAACCCACGACTTCGCGCCGTTGATCCATGCGAATCGGGTAATTTGAAGATTCGCCAAAAGCGCGAATATGTTCGATGTGCGCCTCGCGAAAGCGTTCGGGGATTAGCAGATTGATACTTTTTCCGATGACCTCGGTTTCGCGATAGCCGAACAACTGTTCTGCCGCCGAGTTAAAGAGAGTGATATGATGCTCATCATCAACAATAACGATGGCATCCATCGGCGAATCAACAATCGCCGCAAGCCGCAATTCGCTTTCCTGCAAAGCGGTGGCGGCGCGATGCCGCTCGATAGCATAACGAATGGCGCGTCCGAGCAATGCCGGTTGCAGTTGATTTTTTACCAGGTAATCCTGCGCCCCCTCCTGCAAAGCGGCAATTCCGGTGTCTTCATTATCCACTCCGGTCAATACCAGCACGGGAATCGCGGGCGCTTGTTGATGAAATTGCATAATCGTATCAACGCCGCTTGAATCCGGCAGTCCGAGGTCTAATAACACGACATCAAACACTTCATTCTGGATACGCGACAAGGCTTCTGACAATTTCACAACATGGGTCAGCGCGAATTCGACATTGGCGACCCCGGAGAGCGTTTCCCGCAGCAGCAGAACATCGGTGAAATTATCTTCAACCAGCAAAATACGAATCATTAATTGATTAGACATTTGAGCTACCTACGATTTTTTTATTACGCGGTAAGGTGACAACCCCAAACCAGAACTCGCCGATGGCGCGCGCCACAGCAACCAACTCGTCGAACTCTACAGGCTTGGTGATATAACAGTTGGCGTGCAAATCATACGCGGTGACTATATCGGCTTCGTCCTGCGAAGTGGTCAACACCACGACCGGTATGCTTGCCAACTGCGCTTCATTTTTAATCTCGCGCAGCACTTCAATGCCGTTTTTTCGCGGTAAATTTAAATCGAGCAGAATGAGGTCGGGGCGCGACCTGCTTGCATAGCCGTTTTCACGACGTAAATAGGCGAGCGCATCCGCGCCATTTTCAACGTGGTGCAGATGATGGTTCAAAGGGCAATGGTCAAAGGCTTCGCGCGTCAGCAAGGCATCGGTCGGACTATCTTCGACCAGCAGAATTTCAATTGACCTGTGCAATTTTTCTTCCGTCATGAATTTCCATTTCGTTCAATTGGTTTTTTGTCGGGCAAACTGAAATAAAATGTCCCCCCCTCACCAAACACCGACTCAACCCAGATACGTCCGCTGTGGCGTTCGACAATGCGTTTGCAAATCGCCAAGCCCATACCGGTGCCCGGATATTCGTGGCGCGTATGCAGGCGTTGAAAGATACCGAAAATCCGTTGGTGATATTGCGGCTCGATGCCGATGCCATTGTCGCGCACCGAAAATACCCATTCATTGGCTTGGTGTCGGGCTTCGATGTGAATTTGCGGCGCTGAGGCGCGGCGAAATTTGATGGCATTACTGAGCAGGTTTTGAAACAACAGCGTCAGTTGCGTGGCATCGGCGGTGAGTAAAGGCAAAGCCCCGTGAGTAATCTGTGCGCCGCTCTCTGCAATCGCCAGCCGGAGGTTTGCCAGCGCATCGGTGAGCGATTTTTGGCTATCGCAGGTGGCGAACTTTCCGCCACGGGTTCCAACGCGGGAAAACGCCAGCAAATCTTCAATCAAAATTCGCATGCGTTCAGCGCCATCCACCGTATGCCGGATGAGTTCATCGGCGCGGTCATCAAGCCGTCCGGCGTAGCGTCGCTGCAAAACCTGCACACACCCGGCAACCGCGCGTAGAGGCTCCTGCAAATCATGCGAAGCGACATAGGCAAATTGTTCGAGGTCTTTATTGGAACGCGCCAACTCTTCAGTATATTTTGCCAGGGCATCTTCAGCGCGTTTGCGGTCGGTGATATCGATCATCGAGCAATAACCGAAGGTTCCCCCGCCAATCTGCACGGTCGAACCGTTGGCCAGGACATTTAACACCTCTCCCGATTGGGTTCGCATTGAACTTTCAATCTGCACGTTCATTTTTATCTCTAAAATTTCATCCCTGATCCGGTTCACATTTTCGTCGGTTTCATTAACCGTCAAATCGGGAATTCCCAATTGCAACATCTCCACTTTTGAATAGCCGAAGAGTTCCAGAGCTTTTTCATTGCAATCGACAATCGAATGGTTGCGCAGGTCAATAATCAAACTGGCAACCGCTTTTTCATTAAACAACACGCGGAAGCGTTCTTCGGATTCCTGCAATGCGGTTTCGGCGTGTTTGCGTTCAGTAATGTCTTCGGCGATGCCCGACATGCGAATCAGTTCACCGCGCTCATTAAAAATCGGAAAGCCCCGGTCGCGAATCCAGATCAGCGAGCCATCAGGGCGCGCCACGCGATATTCCGTGTCGTAACCTCCTTCACCCCTGCCGTTCGCAAAGGTCTCAAGCGCCATTTGACGGTCATCCGGGTGAATGCCTGCCAGCCATTGCGAGAAATCCGCATATAATTCAAC
The DNA here is from genome assembly GCA_040754075.1 of Acidobacteriota bacterium. Classification (NCBI taxonomy): domain Bacteria; kingdom Pseudomonadati; phylum Acidobacteriota; species Acidobacteriota bacterium. The sequence continues at coordinate 323,759 of JBFMDH010000001.1, read as the reverse complement.
CGCCGGTCGCCCCCACAACTTTTCATAAGCCGGAGAGACGTAAAGCACTTTCGGAATATGGGGATTATTAATCCACAAAACATCTTTGATATTTTCAGCAAACTGGCGAAAGCGTTCTTCGGATTCGCGCAAATCTTTTTCAGCGCGTTTGCGGTCGGTGATGTCGGTTGAGGCGGCAGTCCATTCCCGAACCGTGCCATCGGCATTCTTCACCGGCACCACGCGGGTTAAATAATCGTGATAGCTGCCATCGCCATAAACTCCACGGTTTTCCACCTCGAAAGGTAATTGATTTCGTATTCCCGCTTGATAAACCTGCAAAACCCGTTCGCGTTCATCAGGATGCACAGCTTTAAGCCAGTTCATTCCCTGGGGATTCCGCGTAACGTCGATATAGGGTTCAAGGTTTAAAGCGGTCGTCACACTGCCTGTGGCATCGGCAGTCCAGACGATTTGCGAAGTTGCCAGAACCAGAGCGCGATAACGCGCTTCACTGTAAGATAATTCCGCTTTGGCGCGGCGGCGTTCGGTAATGTCGCGATGCACGCCGAGATAGCCTTTGGGGGTTCCGTCTTCCGCATAAATTCGCAAGCCCAGAGATTCCGTCCAGAAGGTGGAGCCATCCTGGCGACGAAAACTGATTTGATAAGGCGAAGGGTCTGACTGGGCATGGGGATTGAAGCGTTCTCTGCCCATTCTTTCAAAATCCGCCAGGTCGGCATAAAGAAAATCCGTGCCCCTGCCCAGCGCCTCTTCAGCCGTATAACCGAACATCGTGGTGAAAGCGGGATTCACCAACACAATGCGCCGCTCTAAATCGGTAAACACCGCAGCGTCGGAAATGCCCTGAAAAATGGCGCTCAATCGCGATTCATTCTCACACAATGAAATCTGCATCTCGTCGCGTTCGGCAATCATCGCCTCAGCCTTTTGACGCGAACGGTGCAGGGCTTCGATTAAAAAACTGATGAGGCTGCCGATGGCAACCAAGGTCACCCATTCCAAACGGTGAATGGTCTGGTAAACCGGCAAGTTATGAATCAGATTGATCAGGTAGTAGTGAGTAAAAATGGCGATGATGGCTGTCGAGACCAAACCGGTGCCGAGTCCGCCCATATAGGCGCTCAGCACAATAGGAATCAAAAACAACGTCAGCCCCAAGTCTTCACTGGGTGAAAATCCAAGAAACACATGCAATAAAAGGGCGGCTGCGGTGAGCGCCACTGCCAGCACATACTTTCCCCATCGTGGCAAATAATAGGGCTTGAAAATAAAATGCCGTGAGAGGCGTTCAGGTGGAAAGATAGCCGGTGGTGAGGATTTCCCTTTTTCTTTCATGACCCCTACTTTGGTTATGCGGCTTCTCGCATAACCATTTTCTCAAGTTGGAAGAAGGAAAGCTCGCAGGCAGTAGAGCGTTACCATTGTAGCCTGCGACGGTTATTGCACCAATAATTTATTTTGTCCCCGCCCGCTTTGATTCGTCAGATGATGGCTTCGTCCATTTTATAGAGTGTCAAGGTGTAGAAATCATGGGTCGTGAGGTAATCGGGAACGCCGTTTAAACGGTTTCGCTATTTAATCCAATTAAAAATCAGGAAGAAGGGGGGGGCACGATTATACCGCTCATTTTTTTCAGCTATCAAGGCTCATTTCACAAATGAAAGCAGTTCAACGGTCGACAAACCTTCAACCGAGGTTTTCACCATCCCCACATCTTTGGCATACCAGTTCACCACTTTGATGGAACCGTCGATGGGAATGGTCAAGGGTTTGCCAGCGCCTTCGCTTGCCATCATTTTCTGCACGATATTGGCTTCGACTTTGAATGCCTTGTAAGTGCCTGCGGGAACCGTCACATTCTCTTCACCGACGATTTCATTGGCAATGGTGATGTTGCCCTTCGCATCGCCCATCGGGAATTTGCCTTCGACTTCGTAACTGCTCGTCCATTTGTAACCTTTCACCCATTTGTCGGGCGCAGGGATGGTCACGCCTGTAGCTTTCAAAGTTTGAAATTTGACTGCATTGGCTTGGTCGCCGCCACTGTTGACTTGCGCGAACTCGACGGTCGCCAACCCTTCAGCGGTGCATTTGAATCCGTTGGTCTGCGACGACCCGTTGCTGAAATTGAAATGATAGGTAAACGAATCCGCCGCGATATTGGTGTAGGTTTCCGTGTAGGTGGTATTCAAACGTGTATCCGTATAGGTGTTGCGGTATTGGCGTTTGAGGGTTGGCGAAACCGGATAGTAAGGGTTGACGCAAAGCGCCGGAACCGGCGTATCCGGGGGCAGACTTGGCGGCGCGGGTTGCCGCGCCGGTTCACTATTGGTGGCATTGCGGTTGTGATTGCCGCTGCAAGCGACCGCCAGTATAGTCAATAAACAGATTGCCGTCAGGCTTAGAAAGGTTTTCCAGGTTATCGATTTTTTCACCACTCGACCTCATCGTATGAAAGTGTTCAAACAAGGTTTGCCAGATAGTTGAACCACGCAAGGCGCAGGTTAGGCAAGCGGTCAGGGCAAATCACTGAAAAAAATTTAGACTTGCCCGGCTAATCAAAGGTAAAATCTTTCGCGGAAAAAATGGCTATGGCAAAAGAGACCGCACCGCAAAAAGAGAGTTCGCATGAAACCCATTCGCAACCGGGACTGACGCAACTTTTAGTTGACTGGCGAAACGGCAACCGACAGGCTCTCGATGCCATCCTGCCGCTGGTCTACGCAGAGCTTCGTCGCATCGCTATCGGCAGATTGCGTCTGGAACGTCCCGGTCACACCTTGCAACCAACGGCGCTGGTTCACGAAGCCTATTTGCGGCTCATCGAACAAGACCGTGTAGACTGGAAAAACCGCGCCCAGTTTTTCGGCATCGCGGCGGAAATGATGCGGCGCATTCTCATCAACCATGCGGTTGCCAAACAGGCGGAAAAACGCGGCGGCGATGCGGTCAAAGTTTCTCTGAGTGTGGTCGATTACGTCTTTCACAACCAACAGGACATCGACGTTCTGGCGCTCGATGAAGCCATGAAAAAACTCGCGGTCTTTGACCCGCGCAAAAGTCGCATCGTCGAACTCAAATTTTTCGGCGGCTTGTCCATCGAAGAGATTGCCGAAGTCCTGGAAATATCCCACGCAACGGTCGAACGCGAATGGGCGATGGCGCGCGCCTGGCTTTATCGGGAAATTACCAAATAGTCCGTAGCCCGTAGTTTGTAGTCCGTAGTTTCAAAAACACATTGGCGTTGCGCGAAACCTGGCGCATCAATAAAGAAGGCTCAACAACTACGGACTACGGGCTACAAACTACGGACTAATGCCTATGGACGCAACACACTGGCAAAAAGTAAACGAGCTTTTTCATTCGGCTCTGCAACAAGCTCCCGAACGTCGCAGTGTTTTTCTCGCTGAAGCCTGCGCCCATGACCAGACCTTACTCGAAGAGGTCGAATCCCTGCTCTTTTCTTACGAAGAATCATCCCACTTCATTCAAGGCTCGGCATTCGATCAGGCGGTTGACCTGTTCACCCAGACCGATACGCCGCAACCCGGACAAAAAATCGGCAACTATAAAATCATCCGTGAACTCGGACAAGGCGGCATGGGCGCGGTGTTGCTCGCCATTCGCGATGATGATGAATTTGAAAAACGGGTGGCATTGAAAATCATCAAACGCGGCATGGATACCGACTATGTTTTGGAACGCTTTCGTAATGAACGCCAGATTCTCGCCCGCCTCGAACACCCGAACATCGCCCATTTGCTGGATGGCGGCACCACCGAAAACGGGTTGCCGTATTTTGTCATGGAGCACATCGAAGGGCTGCCGATTGATGTCTATTGCGATGAAAAAAAACTCACCATCACCCAACGCCTGAAACTGTTTCGCAAAGTCTGCGCTGCGGTGCATTATGCGCATCAGAATCTGGTCATTCATCGCGACATCAAACCGAGCAATATTCTGGTCACCGAAGACGGCACTCCCAAACTGCTGGATTTCGGCATCGCCAAAATTCTGACCCCCGATTCCGGCGACTATACCAAAGAAACCGCCACGATGCTGCGCATGATGACGCCTGAATATGCCAGCCCCGAACAGGTGCGCGGCGATCACATCACCACCGCCAGCGACATTTATTCGCTCGGCGTGGTGCTCTATGAAATGCTCACAGGACGTTCGCCCTATCGTTACAAAGGGCGTTCGCCGATGGAGATTCTGCATATTGTTTCCGAAAGCGACCCGGAAAAACCGAGCACAGTGATTTATCGCCTGGAAGAAAAGACCGCCACGGTCAAAAACGTCAAGACGCAACTGATTACCGCAGAAGATGTGAGCCTGTTGCGCGAAGGCTCGCCCGACAAATTGCACAAACGATTATCGGGCGACCTCGATAACATCGTCTTGAAAGCCATGCGCAAAGAGAGCCTCAAGCGTTACGCATCGGCGGAACAGCTTTCCGAAGATCTACGCCGCTATCTGCAAGGTCTGCCGGTGAGCGCCAGCAAAGGGACGTTTTCCTATCGCGCCTGGAAATTCATTAATCGCAACAAAGCCGGGGTGATTGCCGGAAGTTTGGTTTTGCTGACCTTAATCGCCGGCATCGTGGCGACGGCGTGGCAGGCGCATGTGGCGCAGCAACAGCGGGAACTGGCGAGCTTTGAACGCGAAAAAGCCCGCCGCTTAGCGCGTTCGGTGCTCTTTGATTATTACGATGCGATTGTCGATTTGCCCGGTTCGGTTCCGGTGCGCAATAAACTGGCGCAGGACATGGTCGAATACCTCAACAGTTTTGCCCTTGAAGCCGCAGGCGACCCGGCATTGCAAAGCGAACTGGCGGACGCTTATGAGCGCGTCAGTTCGGTGCTCGGCGGTTCAGCTTATGCCAATCTGGGGGATACGCAAAAGGCTTTGGAAAATTTAAGCAATGCCGTGCGCATTCGTGAGAGTTTATTGAGCCGCGACTCGCAAAATCATGAACTCAGGATGAATCTGGCGAACACCTACAGAAAATTTGCCGCCTTGCTTTCGGAAACCCCGAATCTCGATGGCGCGCTGGCGAGTTATCGCCAGGCGCTGGCGCTTGCCGAGACGCTGGCGCGCGAAGAACCGGCAAATAAAAATTATCAACGATTGATCGCCTTGAACGCCGGTGATCTGGGAAGCTTTCTCACCACGCAAGGCAAATGGGATGAGGCGCTCGCAAATCAACGCCGCGCCTTGAGCATTCACGAAGGGCTGGCGCGCAGCAATCCGCAGGACGCCGAGACGCGGCGCGCGCTGTCGGTTTGTCATGAAGCCATCGGACAGATTTACTTGCAGACCGGAGATTTTGCGGGCGCTCTCGAACAACAGAACCGCGTTTTGGAAATCAGAAAAATTTTGTCGACGGAAAATCCGTTGAATGCCGAATATAAACGCATACTGGGAAGCGGTTATGCCAATCTGGGAGGGATTTATTCGGCAAGCGGCTTGCTCGCGAAATCGCTTGAAAGCTACCAAAAAAGCGTCGCCATCAGCAACGAACTGGCAATCAAAGACCCGGAAAACGCTACGCTCAAAGCCGACGCGTCGATTTCCTATTTGAACATCGGTTATATTTTGCGCGATGCGGGGAAATCTGCCGAAGCCAGTGAAAACTTTCGCAAGGCGCTGCAACTGCGCGAAGAATTACTGGAAAAAGACCCGACCAATTACTGGAAACGCTGGTTGATGATTGAAGCGGCGGCAAAGACCGCAAGCGCCCTGGCGCTTTCCGGGAAAGGCGCGGAAGCCATGCATTATGCGGAGCAAACCCTTGAATTAATCGAAGCCACTGTCGATGAATCGGAAAATGCCGATTTTCAAACGGCGCGGGCGACCGCCTATCTCGAAGTCGCCGAGAGTTATTACACGCTGGCAACTCACGCGAAGGTTGCGGCAAGCCAACGCCTGACGCATTTTCAATCGGCGCGTCAGGCTTATCAAAAGAGTTTGGACATCTTCGCCGATATGCAAAGCAGAGGGACTTTGAGTCCACTCGATGCCCAGGTCCCCGACGGCATCAAAAAGAAACTCGCGCTCTGCGACGCGGCTTTACTGAAATGAGATAACTTGCCACTTTCGCGAATTACCCGTTTCAATCTCCGGCTTTTTTCTGCAAGCGTTTTAACTCCGCTAACTCTTTGGTCAGATAGTCGAATCGGGCGAGCAATTCCTGATAACGCGATTCTTCAACCGAAGGTTTTTTGGCAATGAATGAGATGGTTCCGCCCTGTTCAAGCACCGCGCGTTGGCATTCCGCAAGCGAGGCGATTCCCTGTTTACGCGCTGCGGCTTCGAGTTCTTCCAGGGTAATCAACTCTTTTTGCAGGCGTTCCGATTTGATCTTGCCATTTTCGATCAAGACATCGGCGTCGCCTTCGAGCACGCGATCAAGCGCGGGATGCTTGAACAAAAAGCGCACCACAAAATAATTGCTCAACAGCAATGTCGTGGCTCCGATTATGCCGCCGGTCACGGTATTGTCATCACCGATGATGGCATTCTGTACTGTGTTTGAAAGCATCAACAGCACCACCAGGTCGAAAGCATTCAGTTGAGCGAGTTCCCTTTTACCGGCCAATCGAAGACCGATGACCATAAAGACATAAACGACAACCGGACGGATAATTTTTTCCAGCAGCGGTAATCCCAGTTGAAACATATCGCTCCAGATTTTCGCGTTCATAAGCCTCCTTAGCATTTTGCGAATCGCGCCCGGCTAAATGAGTTTCGCTCTTTAACCAGCTCCTCCGCGGTAAAAATAAGGGCTAAAAAATAAATCAGGCGGGGATTGACTTCAAAGCCAACCATCCCTATTTTAAAGCGCAACCCATCTTAATTTTAAACCGGTGGTGGCAACATCACTGCACGCCGACCTCGCAAGGGTCAATCAAGCTCGTTACCCGTCACGGCGACAGGCAACCGTGAATGAAAATTTTTTTCAATTCTACAAAGAGACATTTGCTGTCTCTGTGGTGGAGTTATGGTATTTGGGTATGAGGAAAAAATCGACAGCACGAACGAAACCTCAAAGGGTTCACCTGCACGCTTATGAACGATTACTCGCCATCTGCGCCGAGATTCAAAAAGGCGACTATCCCTCGAAAGCCGCCTTAGCCGGATTGCGCGATGTCGAGCGTACGCCGCGCACCATACAAAGAGATTTGCAGGCGCTCAGAAGACTCAAAGCGCCGCTTGCTTACAGTCGCAAAGCGAAAGGGTTTTATTTTACCGACCCCGATTGGCGCTTGCCTAAGATCAATCTGACGAAAGGCGAACTGCTCAGTTTTTTTACGGCTGAACGCATTCTGCGCAGGCTTGGGAATACTACCGAAGTGCGGCTGGCGCGCGACGCGGTGCGCTCATTGGCGGCGCTGTTGCCTGAAGAAGTTGAGGTTGATTTGGAAGCTTTGGAATCGGCAATCAGTTTCGCGCCGGAACCGGCATTGGACGCTTCGCCGGATATTTTACGTAAACTGACGGAAGCGGCTGCCCATCAGCAGACTTTGCACATTGAGTATTATTCGCAACACAGCAATAAACAGAGTGAGCGCGATGTCGATGTTTTAAAAGTTTATAACCATCTGGGCGAATGGTACGCCGTCTGTTACGACCACTTGCGCGGTGAAACGCGGGATTTTCACGCCGGACGCATATCGGCTTTGAGCAAGACGCGGCGGGTATTCAAACCGCCGAAAAACTGGGATGCGGAAAAATATTTGCGCAGCGGGTTTGGCATGTTTCGCGGCGGCAAAGCGGTTGAAGTGGCGATTGAATTTGACGCCTATCAGGCGCGATACGCGCGCGAGCGTACTTATCATCCGACACAGAAAAACAAGGAACTCGGCAACGGGCGGTTGCAGGTGACCTTTCAGACCACCGAAGCGGCATTAGAACAGGTTGCCCGCTGGCTGATGCAATATGGTTCGCACGCCAAAGCCGTAGCGCCCGAAAAGTTGCGCAAGTTGGTCGCTTACGAAATCGAAGTCATGCGCGTGATGTATACAAATCATTGAAATTGAAGATGCGTCGGATGTTAAGTAGTCCGTTTGATCACCGGTTAAAGATTGCGGTTATCAAAGGCTTCTTTGAGAGATTGTCTTTAATTCCCGGAGGGATAATTTATGGTCTATATCGAATTGAAATTTGCGGTGCTCGGCAATTCGTTGCCGTCCGATCATGGTTATGCGTTGTTCGCATCCATATCAAAACTGATTCCTGAAGCGCACAGCGCCGAATGGCTGGCAGTAGAGACTATTCAAGGGGCAAAGCGCGGCGACGGTTCGATTCAATTAAACCCGCGCGCCAAATTAAGAATGCGTTGTCCGCAAAACCGTGTGCCGTTGTTGTTGAAACTGGCGGGCAAACGGCTGGATGTTGACGGTTCGGTCATTCGTCTGAGCGTGCCCGAGATTAATTTGTTAAAACCGGCGTCGTCGCTGTATGCGCGTTGTGTGACGATAAAAAATCATACCGAGCCGGAAAGTTTTCTAACAGCAGTGGCGCATAAACTGGACGAAAGCGGCATCAAAGGCGAACCGGAACTCGGCAACCGCCGGGTTTTCAAAGTCGGCAATCATCACATCATCGGCTACACCCTGAGCATTCATGATTTGCGCGACGAAGATTCGCTCGTGTTGCAAGAACAAGGCCTCGGCGGCAGACGGCGCATGGGCTGCGGTTTCTTCGTACCAATTTCGCACAAGAAGACTTTTTAGAAAAATAAATATCGCCTGTCGGCATCATCGAAAAGCGAGTTAAACTATGAAAAACTCGACCATTGTACAGCCTCAATGCTCAACGCCTAGCGGCAAACTCAAACATACGGTGCAAAAAAATCTTGACACCGCAGTTAAAATTTTAATAGACTGCGTTTGTTCAATGTGTGGATGTACAATGGTTGAATGACAAGGGCTCACTGTTGAATCCTTGGCACAGATTCATAGTGAAGACAAGGCTTGCAGGGCTAACTCGAATGGAAGTGGCAGAATCCACTTCGCCCAATGTGCCTTTTGTCTTTCAACCTTTACTTCCACACATCTTGTTTTCACAAGCATAGAATATGTTGTCAGCAATAAATTGACAACCAGGAATTGAGGAGTACCAAAATGATCGTAGATATTTCTTTTCGCCTTATTGGAGACAACATCCCGACAGATCACGGGTATGTTCTCTATAGTGGGCTTTCAACACTGTTGCCTATTCTGCACAATGTTGATTGGCTTGCTGTTCATCCAATATCTGGATTACCTACTGGCAATGGAACATTGCGCCTGACCAAGAATTCACGGTTACGGTTGCGGCTACAATCTGAGCGTTTGTCCGAAGTTATTCCACTTGCTGGCAAGCGTCTTGCCCTATTCAATACTCACAAAGAAAGCCGCATAAGATTAGGGGTGCCAGAAGTTTATGCGTTAAAGCCATCGGACAAGCTCTACTCTCGCTGCGTTGTCATAAAGATAAGCGATGCCGAAAAAAACACTGTTGCGCCAACCCGCGAAATGTTCATCACTGCGATTCGAAAGAAACTTCAAGAACAAAATATAAGTGGCGATGTTTGGATTGACGACAAACCAGACCATCAAGGTCACGAACTCAGTCGCCGTATCATTCACATCAAAGGACAAAAAATAGTCGGTTATTCGGTGCAGATTGGCGGTCTCTCTGTAGAAGATTCAATCAAGCTGCAAGAGATTGGTGTAGGGGGACGACAAAAAATGTGTTGTGGTGTTTTCGTGCCTGTCAGAGAAAGAGGTTAGAGATGAACAAGCAGATACAATCGTCAAAAAATTGTGACAGTGATTTCAAACGCTTATTGGCAAAATCACGCAGTAAGACCGGCAGTCTCCAATACTTTGAAATTCTGCAAGGACATACGGCACAGGTACTAGACGCGGCAGAAACCTTACTCAAAAATACTGCTGATGATTTACTTAAACAGCTTGGGCTTGACGCCTCGGTTTGGAGTGAGCGTTTCAAACGTGCGGTGACACTGGGCGCATTTCTTCACGACTTCGGTAAAGCCAATGACCAGTTTCAAAATATGGTGCGCCGATTACGCGACGTTAAAACCCAACCGCAAAGCATTAGACATGAGGCTCTGAGTGGAATACTTTGCACTCAAGTTAAAGATTTGCGCGAATGGCTTTGCCCTGCTTCGGTTTCTGATTCGGAACTCATTTTTCAAGCGGCTATTTGCGCTGTTGTCGGGCATCACCTAAAAACAGATAAGCCAACGCGAGATTCAATAGGTTTAGAGTTAAAAGTCTATCTGAACCACAAAGACTTTAAAGGGCTATTGCAATTAGGAGCAAAGCGGCTAAATCTTGGCTCTCCTCCCAAATTTGGCTCTCCGTTCATCTACTCTCTTAGCGACGAACAGAACAGAACAGATATTGAATCTTTGTCTGAATTAAAGGAGAGGCTTTACACGAGAGAAGGGCCAAGCTGGTTCGATAGACCTGACCAAGAAACGAAAAAATGGTTAGCAGCGGTTAAAGCAATGGTAGTTGCTTCAGACGTTGCAGGTTCTGCATTGCCTAGTGAGCTATCAAATGAAAAAAATGTCTCACGCCAAACAAGAGAATCGCTCAAGGGTTGGATTCAAAAAGCACTGGAAGATGTATTAAGTACCGAAGACATGAATGAGCTTGTGCGCGAGCGATTACGAGGCTCTGAGAAAAATGAGGAGCGGGAAAGATTCCAACAAGATGTTGAAGAAAGCGAGTCTCGCGTGACTTTAGTGCGTGCGGGATGCGGCGCGGGTAAGACCATTGCAGCTTATCGCTGGGCTTCACAGCGAGCAAACCAATGCAAGTTGTTTTTCTGCTACCCGACAACGGGAACTGCATCAGAAGGCTTCAATGGCTACGTGAGCAAGTCTAAGGTTGAGGGAACACTGATGCACAGTCGGGCAGTAGTTGACCTCGATAACATTTTTCAAACACCTGATGACTTAATTGAAGTTGGTTCCAAAGGCGAGGTCAAAGAGATTCCCGATTTGAGATTGGAATCGCTGCAAGCATGGTCGCCACCGCTTGTCGTATGCACCGTTGATAGCGTTCTCGGATTGATTCAAAACAACCGTCGTGGGCTTTATTCATTCCCTGCTTTCGCACGAGCAGCATTCGTTTTCGATGAAATCCACTCTTACGACCCAAAGCTATTCGGCGCGTTACTAAAGTTTCTAAAAACCTTTCAAGGCGCGGACGTGTTGCTTATGACCGCTTCGCTTCCAGTGCATATGCTCAAAGCCCTTGAGCGAGTCTGCGGCCAACTTGTGCCGATTCAAGGGCCGCAGAAGAGAGAGGATGCGCCACGTTACAAGCTTCAGCATCTACAAGAAAACCCCGAGGCTCAAGCATGGAAGGAAGCGGAAAAAGTTTTGTTGAGTGGAGGAAAAGTTCTTTGGATTGCTAACACCGTTGACCGTACAGTCAAGCTTTACGATGAATCAAGGGAGAGAGACTTTTTCAAACAAAACAATTTTTTGGCTCATCTTTATCACAGTCGTTTTCGCTACTTTGAGCGGCGAGAGAACCATAAAAGAGTTGTCGAAGCTTTTGACCCAAAGAAGATTGGCGCAGCTTTTGCGATAACAACGCAGGTAGCCGAAATGTCTCTCGACCTTTCGGCAGACTTGTTAATTACCGACCTTGCGCCGCCTGCTTCCCTCATTCAACGACTTGGACGACTCAACCGACACGAAGACGAACCGAAAGAAGTTCCACTCGCACTTATTCTGGAACCTGATGATGCAATGCCTTACGTCAAACCAAATGGTGCGTCTTCGGATGATTTCTTATTAGCCTATGAATGGCTCAAACGGCTTCTGCATTATCCTCAATCTGTGAGCCAAACAGATTTGGCAGAGGAATTGAAAGTTGTTTCCTCAGCGCAAACTTCTCAACAAGCGCAAACCCAATCGCGTCGCGGAGATTCAGCTTGGCTGGATGATGGTTGGAAAAGCCAGGTAGACACTTTGAGAGTAAGCGATTTTTCAGTGCCTATCGTGCTTGAGAGAGATGTTCCAATCATTCGTGACGCGGGTAAGGGCTTGTCTGAAACCAAAGGCAGGATGGAGAAGCGAAAAGAAGCGATACGCTGCTCTCTGAGCATTCCAGGTCGAGCATCGGTAAATGGTTGGGAGCGATTAAAAGAGCACGGGCTGTACCGAATCGCGCCCAATGATGAGGTTTCTTACTGTGAAAAAACAGGGGCAAAGTGGAGGGAGGTGAAAAAATGAATCAGACACTCAAACTGCAAATGAATGAACCGGGTCTTTCATCGCTGCATCGCGCAGGATTAGCCGGATTATGGATGACTCTCGATGCGCTGATTAGAGACGTAGAAGACGACAAAATAGATTGGCCTGATTGGATTGAGTACCCACCTAAGTTGGATGCTCATGGCATCGAGATCAATTGGGAAGGCACACCACAGCGTTTGTTAGATTGGTTGTTGCCCGAAGCCTTCGGTATTGATACTCAAGGAGACAAATCACAAATGATTGAGTTTGCCGGATTACGCCCCGCTAAACCTAGCCCCGAAGCAAAATCCGTTATTCATCAAAGTGTGCTTGGCACCTTTCTTCAACACGGAAAAACACGCAAGACTATAAAAGGTCAGTACCAGCACACTTTCATAGTTGATGAGATTCCTGTGTTGCTTAATTATGCGAAACTTGAAGAATATAGTCATCAAAAAGCGGCTAGCGATTTTTGCGATAAAGACGAGTGGGCAAAGAGCGTTAAACTTGCTGGCTGGCTGGCTCCCGGTGGAGTTGTTCGTCACACGGCATTCACATCAGATACCGCACTCGAAGAATCTCCACAACGCGCTTTGTTATTACTGTTCGCTCCTGTGGGCTGCTTTTACTTCAATCTACGTTCAACAATTCACGCGCAGAAGGCACGTTTTGCAATCGTTATTCCTGAGATAAACAGTCTTGAAACTTACGCTTCCATTCGGCGCAATCTCCGATCTGCGACTCTGCTAGACTTGACCGCTTGCGGAACCGGAGACGCAGCTTTCAGGTTGATCTCAACAGCGCGGGAGCAACTTCGCACTTTAGAATGTAAGCAATGCAAAGTCATCACCCTTGGCACAGTTCCCTGGTCAACTCAGCAAAAAACGCGGACTGCCGCAATCACTGTTGATTTAAGCTCTGAAGACAAGTTGCAAATCTATGATCTCATCAAGCACTCGCTGCCGAACCGAGTTGTGCAAAGCAAATCGAAGAAGGGAGAAGAAGCAAGCGGCTTCATTGTGCCGAGTATTGCTTTAGAACTTTTCGCAGACAACCTTGCTCTTGGGCGAAAGTGGTACACCAATTTCACAAGTCTCATGCAGAACAAAGAGACTTACAAGTTAGTCAAATTTGAAAAGGAGGGATTGAACAAAGTGGTTAAGAACGTAAATCTGGAGTTGCCGGAAAAGGTAATAGTCGAAGCCTGTCATGAAGCTTTGCGCTATCGCTATGGACAAATAAGTAGTCGCGCTAAACGCGAGCGTGCGGATTTGAAATCTCTTTTTGAGCGGGAATATGAAAAATTGAGAGTCGGGTTAGCACGGTGCAAAAGTTCAAGCGCATTAAGAAAAGAGCTTACTGACTTCTGGTCACGCGCAGGTCAATTAAAGACGCTACAAGAAAATTGGAGCGCGGTTATACCCATGTTTACCGAACAGAATTGGTCACGCGCTCGGGATTTGGCATTGCTGGCACTGGCTAGTTACAAACGCCCAGAGACGCAAACAGAAAGCAGTGACAATCAAGGAGGAGAACAAACATAGTTTTCTGTTTGTTCTTAAATAGCAAAGCCAAGTGGAAGCTTTCCACTACAATTTCAAAAAGGAGAAAATTCCATGACAAGACATCTGTTTGGAGCAGTTTTAACGAGCAACGGCACAGCCGCAAATAATCGCGGCGAAAATGAAGGTAACATAACAACGCTACAGAAACTATTGTGGCAAGGCGAACTTCACACAACCGTTTCTGCTGAAGCAATACGTTGGGCGATGCGTTACTACTGGCAGCAACGCGCAAAGGATGAAAAAGACGATTTGGCAACAAATCGTTGCTGGGATGACAATGCCAATGCCCACACTTGGCGCGATGAAAACTGGCAAGGCTGGAACTCACCTGATGGAAGACGTTTTATTGATGATGATGTTTTAGGTTATATGCGAGCCGAAGCTGCCAAAGAAGAAGGCAGTGAAACAGAAAGTGAAGCAAAAGAAGCTAAAGGAAAAGGCAAGAAAAAGCCTGGTACGATAAACAATCGTCGTGGAGTTCTAGAGTTGACCCGCGCAGTCTCAACCACTCCGTTTGTTGGTGACTTAACTTTTAACTCTAAGAGTGGTTCAAGAAGCTCGACATCGCTCTATGCAACAGAGGTACACGCTACGCGCTATCAATATGGCTTTGCACTAACACCTTCACGTTTGCATATTGCATCACGGGCAATTCATGTCCTTGACGCAATCTGTAATCTTGGTGAAGTCGCCGGAAACCACAGCCGCTTTCTTTATGACTTTTCACCTGAATCAATAGTGTTGCGATGGACGCATGATTTCGCGCCGCGTCTGTTGTACTGCTTTGACACTCCGAGCGCTGAAACAGTTGATGCGCTTAAACTTTTACAGCGCGTTGAAGCAGGGGACATTGATGCAAAAGAGTTAATCATCGGCGGTTATTTAGCAAACACAGAAACAGGCACAAAGTTAAAGCAGTTTGGCGCAGAAACGCATTCGGGTGTAAAGGTTGCTGTTGATGCGATGATCGAACGATTGCGAGGAGAATTGTTATGAAGCCTGTCTTTCTATCAATTGAAACACCGATAGCTTCATTTCGTATGCCCTATGCTCGTGAGTTTGCCGAATCATACGAGATTCCGCCTCCTGCAACGGTTTATGGAATGTTGCTTTCGTTAGTGGGGGAAGAAAATCGCTACAAACATATAGGAGTGCGAATAGCCATTGCACGCCCTGATGAATATCCTAAACCTGAGCGATCAGTGGTGCTACGAACATTTCGCAGAGTTAAGAAGAAACCCATCAGCGACCCAACAAATGCGCGACCTGATTTTCAAGAGGTGCTAACGGGAATTTATTTGGGCGTTTGGGTTGATTCAAGCAATGAAGCCAACAAGGAGTTAAGACTTACGGAACGCTTGATAGCTGCATTCACTCACCCCCAAGAAGTCAATCGTTTTGGCGGTCTCAGCTTAGGCGAAAGCCGAGACCTGATTGATTCAGTTTCATTGCTCATTGATTTTCCAAACGAGCCAAATAATCCTTTTCGATTCGGAGCAGCTTGTCATTGGTTGATGCGAAAAGAATATGGTTCCTTGACGATGCCTTATTGGGTTGATCATGTGGGATCAATAAAAACTCTGTGGGAATCTTATCAACTCGTAAGTGGGAGCATAGAGAAACCGCACAATGAATATTGGACTGAAATTAAAAACAATCGTTGAATCCAATCAAACTCCTTGTTCTCCATTCCTTCAAAGATGCCGAAAGGCGTTGAGCACCTGCGTACTCAGTCGCTTCACGCGCTGATTTATTGATGCCGAAAGGCGTTGAGCACTGACCCATGCTCGCAGTGATTTAGCCGAACTTTTGTGAAAGAACCATTGATGCCGAAAGGCGTTGAGCACACCCCGCAGCAGGTGGCGCAAATCAAATTACTGGCGAGTGAAAGAACCATTGATGCCGAAAGGCGTTGAGCACCGAACATTAAGCTTTTTTGAGAAAATTTAATACTTGAGTGAAAGAACCATTGATGCCGAAAGGCGTTGAGCACAAATAACTGCGCTGGGATTTCAGCTTGAATTTTCTGTGAAAGAACCATTGATGCCGAAAGGCGTTGAGCACTGGTCGGCACGATCACCGCTTCCGGCAAAATGCGCCGTGTGAAAGAACCATTGATGCCGAAAGGCGTTGAGCACAAAGATGGTCATAAATACGTTTTGTAATATCATTGTGAAAGAACCATTGATGCCGAAAGGCGTTGAGCACGCACGAAATCGCACACGGGCACAAAAAAGCGCCGCGTGAAAGAACCATTGATGCCGAAAGGCGTTGAGCACCGGCTTTTCGCGGCGATTTCAAACCACCGCTATATCGTGAAAGAACCATTGATGCCGAAAGGCGTTGAGCACTACCGGCATCATCCGAACCTGACGAAAATGAGACAGTGAAAGAACCATTGATGCCGAAAGGCGTTGAGCACATAAAAAGCCTCGCGCGCGTGTAGATTTGCGAGGCTGTGAAAGAACCATTGATGCCGAAAGGCGTTGAGCACTAGTTTCCCGTCCTTCTGTCGCACATCGGCAGAATGTGAAAGAACCATTGATGCCGAAAGGCGTTGAGCACTTCCCGCCAGCACCGACCACTAAACCGCTGCCACCGGTGAAAGAACCATTGATGCCGAAAGGCGTTGAGCACTTTGGGGGACCGGTTTAATGTTCGAGCATGCCAGGCCGTGAAAGAACCATTGATGCCGAAAGGCGTTGAGCACCTGTCGATGTCGTTCGTTGCGTGGGAGGTGACGTGTGAAAGAACCATTGATGCCGAAAGGCGTTGAGCACTGGGTCAAAAAATGAAACGAAAGCCCGATTTTGTGTGAAAGAACCATTGATGCCGAAAGGCGTTGAGCACTGGTAATAATAATAAGTTGTTCGCGCCGCAACGTTAGTGAAAGAACCATTGATGCCGAAAGGCGTTGAGCACGCGCGGATTTGCATTTGCGCGCGCGGGTGAACCTGGTGTGAAAGAACCATTGATGCCGAAAGGCGTTGAGCACCAAACCTTCCAAAAGTGAACAGGTGGAGATAAACGTGAAAGAACCATTGATGCCGAAAGGCGTTGAGCACACAAACTTTTCCCCCAGTTCTGCAATCGTGAAGATGTGAAAGAACCATTGATGCCGAAAGGCGTTGAGCACCTGTAGGCGCTAATGTGAAACTCATTGCACTTACAGTGAAAGAACCATTGATGCCGAAAGGCGTTGAGCACACCGAGAATGGATTACGCTGTGAGAGTTTCAGCCGTGAAAGAACCATTGATGCCGAAAGGCGTTGAGCACTCGTAGTAAAAAAAATACTTAACCTTCGGGCGTTTTAACGGTGAAAGAACCATTGATGCCGAAAGGCGTTGAGCACCGCTGGATGGTCTCGGCATTGCCAATAACCGGATTGTGAAAGAACCATTGATGCCGAAAGGCGTTGAGCACTAGATTGAAAAAACAACGGTGCCGGAAGTTTCCTCTTGTGAAAGAACCATTGATGCCGAAAGGCGTTGAGCACCTTGGCTTTCGCGCTTCAACCGCAAGGTCAAGCAGGTGAAAGAACCATTGATGCCGAAAGGCGTTGAGCACTCGCGGTCATCGCGCTGCTTTATCTGTGCCTCCAGGTGAAAGAACCATTGATGCCGAAAGGCGTTGAGCACAGGAGCAAACATGAGCGAAGAACTAAAACCTTGTGTGAAAGAACCATTGATGCCGAAAGGCGTTGAGCACATTCCGATTGCTCGGCAACGATATTCGCTGAACCACAAGTGAAAGAACCATTGATGCCGAAAGGCGTTGAGCACTTATCACATAGAAATATAATGTCAACAAAAAAATCAGTGAAAGAACCATTGATGCCGAAAGGCGTTGAGCACTTGGAACGGCAACAATGGGCATCAGGTCTACCAGGTGTGAAAGAACCATTGATGCCGAAAGGCGTTGAGCACGGATTTTTCAAGGCTACGAGGCTTTATTCGTCAAAGTGAAAGAACCATTGATGCCGAAAGGCGTTGAGCACCCAACTCCGGCGCTCTTTGACTTCTGGACATTTGCGGTGAAAGAACCATTGATGCCGAAAGGCGTTGAGCACAAACCTGGCTGGTGCAGGACATAGAAGCGGAAATCGTGAAAGAACCATTGATGCCGAAAGGCGTTGAGCACCGTGTTCCTTTTGCATCCAAGGTCACATTACCACCCGTGAAAGAACCATTGATGCCGAAAGGCGTTGAGCACTTAATGAGATTTCTCACGGATGGATTCAATGGAAGGTGAAAGAACCATTGATGCCGAAAGGCGTTGAGCACTATTGTCACTCACTGGCAGCCTATGAGTACGCCGAGTGAAAGAACCATTGATGCCGAAAGGCGTTGAGCACGTGTCCACTTTGACCACTGGGCATTTTCGCTGTTCGGTGAAAGAACCATTGATGCCGAAAGGCGTTGAGCACACCAACGAACCGCCGCGCATATTCGTAATTGAATGTGAAAGAACCATTGATGCCGAAAGGCGTTGAGCACACTAAGCCGACCCGAAAACGCAAACCCGGCGCGGGGGTGAAAGAACCATTGATGCCGAAAGGCGTTGAGCACAAAAAGCGGTGGTTCGTTCGACCGGTAAATTCACGCTGTGAAAGAACCATTGATGCCGAAAGGCGTTGAGCACCGGTTGGAATCAAAAGCATGATAATCAATACCCCGAGTGAAAGAACCATTGATGCCGAAAGGCGTTGAGCACCGCTTTGCCTGGCTAACCAGGAATGAAATTAATCCGCGTGAAAGAACCATTGATGCCGAAAGGCGTTGAGCACTGTTGAAGGGCGACGGCACTTGGGGCGCGTCTAGCGTGAAAGAACCATTGATGCCGAAAGGCGTTGAGCACAACAGGGAACGCTGCACGTCAAAAACCCGCAAGCGAGTGAAAGAACCATTGATGCCGAAAGGCGTTGAGCACTTGCTCAATTTCCTCGGCTGTTTCATTACTCAACTCGTGAAAGAACCATTGATGCCGAAAGGCGTTGAGCACAAACGGCTCACTGATAGAC